>JBFFTZ010000027.1:0-14812 GCA_041571575.1 Gammaproteobacteria bacterium
TGCCGCCGGGTGCGGCGCAGCTGATCATCAAGTCATCCATGCGCCAGGACGGCAGGAAGCGGAAGGGGTCGAGAATTTGCGCCAGCTCCGGCAGGTGTTTTTCAACGTCCTGGACAAGCAGGCTCCAGTCAGAGGTCTCCAGTTGTTCAAGCTCGGATTCTGCGAAGGGGCCGTTGCGAAGGTTCCAGACACCGTCCTTGTGCTTTACCAGGCGGCTTTCAACGCCCTCGTCGCAGGCAAGGCCCGCGAGTTCATCTGCACTGAGTGGGGAGCGGAAGCCGGCCAGGGCGGCCGGCATTTTCATCGGTCGTTGCTGCCAGGTGTCGGCCAGGAAGTCCTGCACGCTGAGGCCTGCAGGCCATACCAGGCTCGGCGAAATCATCAGGGCTTTTCGTCCAGTGTGCGTGCCAGCTCCTCGGCCAGGCCGACGTAGCTTGCAGGACTCAACGCCAACAGCTGATCCCGGGCATCATCGGGAAGCTCCAGGCTTTCGATGAACACCTTGAGGGTCTGGGCGTTTACGGTCTGGCCACGGGTGAGGGCCTTGAGCTTTTCGTAGGGGTTTTCTATACCGTATCGACGCATCACCGTCTGCACCGGTTCCGCGAGCACTTCCCAGGCACTGTCCAGGTCAGCATCGATACGGGCCGCATTTACTTCCAGCTTGCCCATGCCCTTTAGACCGGCTTCCAGGGCGATCACCACGTGGCTCACTGCGACGCCAAGATTGCGTAGCACCGTTGAATCGGTCAGGTCACGCTGCCAGCGAGAGATCGGCAGCTTGGCAGAGAAATGTCCCAGCAGGGCGTTGGCAACGCCCATATTGCCCTCGGCGTTTTCAAAGTCGATGGGATTGACCTTGTGGGGCATGGTGGAGCTTCCGACTTCGCCGGCCACCGGGCGTTGCTTGAAATAGCCCAGGGATATGTATCCCCAGATATCCCGGCAGAAATCCACCATGATGGTGTTGAAACGGGCCAGGGCATCGCAGTATTCGGCGACCCAGTCATGGGGCTCGATCTGGGTGGTGTAGGGATTCGCCACCAGGCCAAGGCCGGCTATAAACCGCTGGGATATACCGCTCCAATCCAGGTCGGGGTAGGCCACGACATGGGCGTTGAAGTTACCCACTGCGCCGTTGATCTTGCCCATGGGCTCTACCGCGGCCAACTGCCTGCGCTGACGACCGAGGCGGTGAGCCACGTTGGCCAGTTCCTTGCCCAGGGTGGTGGGAGAGGCGGTCTGGCCGTGGGTGCGTGAGAGCATCGACTGGCCGGCGTTGGCCTTGGCCATGTCGCTGATTATGGCGATAACCTTGTCCATCAGGGGCAGCAATACCTTCTCACGGGCCTCGAGGAGCATCAGGCCGTAGGCCAGGTTGTTGATGTCCTCGGAGGTGCAGGCGAAATGCACAAATTCTTTCAGGTGCCCGGCGCCGGCAACCGTGTCGATGCGGTTCTTGATCAGGTATTCGACTGCCTTGACGTCGTGGTTGGTCACCGCCTCAATGCCCTTCACCTCGGCAGCGTCCTCGGACTTGAAGTCTGTCGCCAGCGCCTCGAGCACCGGGTTTACCGCGTCAGGCCAGGGCTTGAGTTCCTCTATGCCGGCGTCCTCTGCCAGGTGGCGCAGCCACCGGACCTCCACCAGGGTGCGAAACCGGATCAGGCCGAATTCGCTGAATATGGGGCGCAGGCTGTCGCACCGGGAGGCATAGCGACCGTCGGCGGGAGAAATCGCCATCAGTTGGCTGAGGTTAACAGGAGCGGAAGATTTGGGAGTTTTGGCCATGGCGGGTAAGGGTTTCTCAGTCTGTCGCGAGTGACGCCCCGAGGAACCGCCACCGGTGCCGTCCTGGGAAAATCCCGATGTGGAACTGCTGGGTCGAAGCAGGCCGGTAATCAGGGTCAGAAAGGGCCGGTACAGTGCCTTGAGGCACGGTGTTACGATGGGCGCGAATGATACATCAGGCAGGCCCCTGTCGGTAAGTGTGGCGGGGCATGCAAGAATGGGGAATTCCGCTAGAACCGGGGTTTTTGCCACGGCCTGCAGGCGGTCATGGAAGAAGATGGATTATCAGCCCGCGGGATTAGCGTCCCCTGAATTAGCATAAAGCAAAAGTTTTAATATATGGAATACAAATACCTACGAGATATTCTTCATAAGAATATCAGGTCCAGGGAGGAGTTCCCGGAACTCAAAAGGGTTGCCATGCCGGGCCTGGAAGGGGATCTCCCCGAATTGCTCAGAAAACTGAATCCCGGGCGCTGGACTCCGGCTGCTGTGCTGGTGGGCATCGTGGATCGCGGAGACAGCTTAAACGTGCTGCTGACCCAGCGGGGCGAGGGCTTGAAGCACCACCCCGGACAGATCAGCTTCCCCGGGGGTCGTATCGAGACCGGCGATCAGGGGCCGGATGATGCGGCGGTCAGGGAAGCCCATGAGGAAATCGGTCTGGATCCGGGTTTCGTCAGCGTGCTTGGACACCTCCCGGACTACCTGACCATCAGCCGCTACACGGTGACCCCGGTTATAGCCATGGTGAAGCCCGGGTTCACCCTGGAACCGGATATGCAGGAAGCCACCGATGCCTTCGAGGTACCCCTGGCGTTCCTGATGGATACGGCTAATCACACCCTGCGCAAGCGCCAGTTATTCGATCACCTGGTGCCTGTGTACGAGATTCATTACCAGGAGAGGAATATCTGGGGGGCGACCGCGGGCATGATCGTCAGCCTTCATCAACAGCTGTTTAACGGGAACTAGGCGCTTATGAGTGATATTTCAGCACTGGTCGAGATCATGGCCCGACTCAGGGATCCGGAAACGGGCTGCCCCTGGGACCTGGCCCAGGATTTCGACAGCATTTCCCCGTACACCATCGAGGAAGCCTACGAGGTAGCCCATGCCATCGCTGGTGGCCAGATGGACGAGTTGCAGGACGAGCTGGGAGACCTGTTGTTCCAGGTGGTCTATCACGCCCGCCTGGCCCAGGAAAAAGGCGCGTTTGCCATTGACGACGTGGTCAAGGGGATTTGCGAAAAGATGGTGCGGCGTCATCCCCATGTGTTCGGGGATGAGACTGTCGCCGACGCCCAGGCCCAAACCGTGGCCTGGGAGGAACACAAGGCCAGGGAGAAAGCCGGTAGCGGGAAGGTATCAAGCTCGATCCTGGATGATATTCCCCTGGCGCTTCCGGCCCTGACCAGGGCGGCAAAGCTGGGCAGGCGGGCCAGTAAAGTCGGCTTTGACTGGCCGGACTCTGTGGGTCCCCGGCAGAAGATAGACGAAGAACTGGCGGAACTGGATGCCGAACTGCCGGGTGCGGACAGGCAACGCATGCACCATGAGGTCGGGGATATCCTGTTCGCCGTGGTGAACCTGTGCCGCCACCACGACATCGACCCCGAAGCTGCCCTGAGGGACTGTAATAACCGCTTTCAGCAGCGTTTCGGGTTCGTTGAAAAGTCCCTGGCCGATGAGGGTCTCAGCCCCGACCGGGCCAGCTTGCAGCAAATGGACGCTCTCTGGGAGCGGGCCAAGCAATCCGGGGGCTGAACCTGGATTGCCTGCTCTTTTGATCGGTTAAGTCCCGGTTCAGCTTGCCGGGACTAGTCTGTACCCAGGTTCCGGAAATAGCGGGACGTGACACTGGGTCACACCGACGAGGAGATCCGACATGAAAACACTCATTCCAGCAATTGGCCTTACCGTACTGATGTTGTCTTCCACCGCCTTCGCCGGTAACGACAAGCACCAGTCCAGGGGGCCTGTTTATGATTACGCCAAGGTTCTTGAGGTCCAGCCCCTGGTTACACGAGTGAAGGTCAGTACGCCGACCCGTGAATGCTGGGAAGAAACCGTGGTTGAGTCTGTTCCCCAGCGCCAGAGCAATCCCGGCGGCGCAATAATTGGCGGTCTGATCGGTGGAGCGATAGGTAACCAGTTTGGTTCGGGGCACGGAACCGACGCGATGACCATGGCAGGAATTGTGGTCGGCTCGGTCATTGGTAATACTGCCGGTCGCAGGACTACGTCCCAAACCGCGAGCTATCCGGTCAGGCGCTGTGAAACGCATAATCGTGTGAGCTACCAGGAACGGATTAACGGATACAGCGTGACCTACAAATACCAGGGACGCGTGTACAACACCCGGATGCCCTATGACCCGGGCAAGCGACTGAAGGTTCGTGTCGACGTACGCCCCGCGGGCGACTCGGGCCGTCGGTAAGACCGGACAGGAATCACAGTTGCCAGTGCGCCGGCGGCGGGTGACAATTTCAACCATGACATCACTACGCACAATTTCCGTTCGTCACCTGCTGCCATGTCTGTTGCTGGTGCTGGCCTCGATTTTCATTTCTTCCCCGGCGGTTGCCGGCGACGCTAAGCGAGGGGACCGGGGCGCGGATCGGGGTCGGCCTATAGTCCTGGCCAAGAGCGACATGTCGCTGGATGCCGCAGTAGCGATGGTGCGCGAGCGCTTTGGAGGCAAGGTGATAAGCGCGACTACCACGAGTCGGGGGGGCAAGAAAGTTCACGTCATAAAAGTGCTCAGCGACGAGGGCCGAGTCAGGACGGTCAGGGTGGATGCCCAGACCGGACGAATCCAATAAGGGACCCGGAACATGCGCTTACTGATTGTTGAAGATGAGCAAATCCTGCGCGAATCCCTGCAGGAACGGCTACGCAAGGAAGGTTTCGTCGTCGATTCGGCGAAAGACGGCGAGGAGGGCTTGTACTTCGCCACCGAGTATCCCATCGACCTGGCAATTGTCGACCTGGGGCTGCCGGGTCTCTCCGGAATGGACCTGATCCGGAAGGCTCGTGAACAAGGCGCCGGCATGCCGATCCTGATTTTGACCGCGCGGGATCGCTGGCAGGACAAGGTGGAGGGTTTACAGGCCGGTGCCGATGATTATGTGGTCAAGCCTTTCAGCATCGAGGAACTGCTGGCACGGGTACAGGCACTGTTGCGTCGTTCCGGTGGCTGGGCGGAACCGGTGCTGCACAGTGATCCGGTGAGTCTCGATACCCGCACCCAGAAAGTGTTGGTGGGGGAGCGGGAACTGGAACTGACCTCATTCGAATATCGCCTGCTTGAATGCCTGATGCTCTCTGCCGGCAAAGTGCTGTCCAAGGCCGAGCTAACCGATCGTTTGTATGAACAGGACTTTGAACGGGACAGCAACACCATTGAAGTATTTATTCGTCGTCTGCGCGTGAAACTCGATCCCCAGGGCGAGCTCAATCCGATTGAAACACTGCGGGGGCGCGGCTACCGCTGGGCCTTGCAGCGAAAATAGGGGGCAAGGACTCCCCGGTGAGCGCAGTCAATAGAAAGTATTCGTTACGGGGCAGGCTGCTGTTGTGGGTCAGCGGCCTGCTGATCGTGTTTTTTGGTGTGACCGCCTTCGGTCTGGACCTGGCATTCCGTCATGCTGGTGAACGCGCCGTTGAGGATGTCCTGGATGTGCGGGTAATCATGTTGCTCGCCGCTGCCGAACCGGATAACAGTTCGCTTTCCATTTCCAGTGAACTGCCGGACCCGAGATTTGCCCAGGCCGGTTCTGGCCTGTATGCCGAACTTCTCGACTCCCGGGGCGAGGCCCTGTGGCGCTCGGCGTCGAGTACCGGGCTGCAAATCGGCCTGGCCCAACTCCCGGAACCGGGCATTCGTGAATTCCGGCGTGTGATTGCCTCGGACGGCTCCAAATTGCTGGCCCTGACCTATGGCGTGGAATGGGAGTTCGAGGATGGCAGGGTCGAATCCTTTGTAGTGCAGGTTGCCGAGAACCTGGATGGCTACACCGCCCAGGTGAGGCGCTTCCGGCGCCAGATGGGTGGCTGGTTTCTGGCCTCACTGGTGTTGTTGCTGTTCTCCGTCGCAGCGTTGATGCGCGGGGTATTGCGGCCCCTGAATCGCATTGAGCGAGAAATCGAGGCGGTGGAGAAGGGCCTGTCGGAACAGCTCGGCACGGGCTATCCCAGTGAGCTGGAGCCGCTCACCCGAAATATGAACGGCCTGATTGTCTCCGAGCGACAGAGATTGCAACGTTACCGTCATGCCCTGGGAGACCTGGCTCACAGCCTGAAGACGCCACTTGCCGTGGTTCGCGGTCAGCTTGACAGTGGCAACCCGGTGGATAACGCGTTGCTGGCAACCCAGATAGAGAGGATGGACGACATCGTCCGCTATCAGTTGCAACGGGCTGCCGCCATGGGCAGCGGTACCCTGGGACGCAAGCAGGTAGATGCCGTGGATCTGGCCAGGGGCGTTATCGAGGCGCTGGACAAGGTGTACTCGGGCAAGAGCCCCCGCCATACCCTGGAGGCCCCCAAGACTCTGCCGTTCCACGGGGATCGGGGTGACCTGATGGAAATTCTTGGGAACCTGCTGGATAACGCCTACAAGTATTGTGACTCCCGGCTTACACTGGCCATGCAAGCGCTTCCTGCCGGTCCCGGGGGCAAGCCGGGATTGAAAATCCAGGTTGACGACGATGGGGAGGGTATTCCCGCTGGTCTGGAAGAAGCCCTGCTGCAGCGTGGAGCCCGCGCCGACGAACGCAACGACGGACAAGGTATTGGGCTGGCGGTAGTGCGTGAACTAGCCGAGGCCTTCCAGGGCTCACTGGAGATCGGACGGTCCGAACTCGGTGGCGGTCGAATCACAGTGGTGTTGCCTGGCGTATGACTTCCGGCAGTGACGACAAGCCGGTGAAGTTGCCGGCCAAGGCAAGGCTCAAGACGCTCAAGGACCAACTGGGCTCTATCATGCTGGCCGATGCGCCGGCGGTACGTATGCTGGCCGGCCGAATTCAGAATCGTCTCAAGACCCGCAAGCCTGCCGAGCGCGACCTGGACAAGCTGGAACGGCTGGTAGAGCAGTCGCTGCAGCGGGCACAGAACCGGGCTCGTAGCGTGCCCACACTGCGGTTTCCCGAAGAGCTTCCCGTCAGTGAACGGCGCAAGGAGATCGCCGAGGCGATTAGCAAGAACCAGGTGGTGGTCATCTGCGGTGAAACCGGTTCGGGCAAAACGACCCAGATTCCCAAGATTTGCATGGAGTTGGGGCGTGGTGTTACCGGGACCATCGGTCACACCCAGCCCAGGCGAATCGCAGCCCGAACTGTCGCGGCGAGGGTAGCCGAGGAGGTCGGCACGCCCTTGGGTCAATTGGTTGGCTACAAGGTGCGATTCACCGACAGCTCTTCCCGGAATAGCCTGGTGAAGCTGATGACTGACGGCATCCTGCTTGCGGAGTTGCAGACAGACCGCGACCTGCTGGCCTACGACACCCTGATAATCGACGAGGCCCACGAGCGCAGCCTGAATATCGACTTCCTGCTGGGTTATCTGAAACAGCTGCTGCCCCGGCGTCCGGATCTGAAAGTCATCATTACCTCGGCCACCATCGACCCGGGCAAGTTTTCAGAGCATTTCGATGATGCGCCCATCATCGAGGTATCGGGGCGCACTTACCCGGTGGATATCGAGTATCGCGAGCCTCCTGAGGGGCGTGGTCGCGATTTGATCCAGCAAGTGGTGGACGCGGTGGATTCCTTGCCCCGTGATCACACCCTGGTGTTTCTTGCTGGTGAGCGAGAGATTCATGAAGTGGCGGAGTTGTTGCGCAGAAAGCAGTGGCAGAATACCGCCATCGTTCCGCTGTATGCACGGCTGTCTGTGTCGGAACAACAAAAGGCCTTTAGAACCGATGGGCCACGCCGGATCGTCCTCGCCACCAATGTGGCGGAAACCTCTATCACCGTGCCCGGGATTCGATTCGTTGTGGACGCAGGTTTTGCACGTATCAGTCGCTACAGTCATCGCAGCAAGGTACAGCGCCTGCCCATCGAGAAGATTTCCCAGGCCGCCGCCAAGCAACGGGCGGGACGGTGTGGTCGTGTGCGGGCGGGTATCTGTGTTCGCCTCTACGGTGAAGAAGAGTTTGCTGAACGCCCCGAATTTACCGAGCCAGAAATTCTTCGTACCAACCTTGCCAGCGTGATCTTGCAAATGATCGCGCTGGGCCTGGGCGACATAGAGGCGTTCCCATTTCTCGATCCGCCCGATCCGCGTTTCGTCCGGGATGGATATCGCCTGCTCAGGGAACTGGGCGCGGTGGATGAGGACCAGCGAATTACCCCGTTGGGGCGGCGTATTTCCCGTTTCCCGGTTGATCCGGTATTTGGGCGGATGATCCTGGCCGCCGGGCAACTTGGTTGCCTGCGTGAAGTCCTGGTGATCGCCAGCGGTCTGAGTATCCAGGATCCCCGGGAACGGCCCAGCGATGCCCGTGAGGCGGCGGATCGGCAGCATGCCGAGTATGCCCACAAGGACTCGGACTTCATGAGCCTGGTGAACTTGTGGGAGTTGTGGCAACGCAAGAGCAAGGAAGTCAGCGGCAACCAGTTGCGCAAGTGGTCACGAGCGCATTTTCTGAACTTCCTGCGCATGCGTGAGTGGCAGGATGTGTATCAGCAACTGCGTAACCTGGCCCGGGAACTGAAGCTGGAGGCCAATCGTGAGGCTGCCGACTACGAATCGGTGCACAAGGCGCTGCTGTCTGGTCTGCTGGGTCATGTCGGTGAACTGGATGAAAAGCGCGAATACAGGGGTGCCCGGGGAACACGCTTTGCGATCTTCCCGGCCTCGGTGCTGAGTAAGAAAGGACCGCGCTGGGTGATGGCCGCCTCCCTGGTGGAGACCAGTCGCCTGTGGGCCCGTATCGCGGCAAAGATAGAGCCCCTATGGGTTGAGCAGATGGCGGATCACCTGGTGCACAGGGAATTCGGTGACCCGGCATGGGACGCCAAGGCGGGCACGGTCACTGCGAAAGAAACGGTGAGCCTGTTCGGCCTGGTATTGGTGGCCGGCAGGGCCATAAGTTACGGACGCGTGGCGCCGGAAGAGGCGCGAAAAGTGTTCGTTCGTGACGCCCTGGTGGCTGACGATTATCCCCGGGAACATCGGTTTCTGAAGCGTAATCGCAGCTTGCTCAAAGAGCTTGAAGATATCGAAGCCAGGCAGCGCACCCGGGGCGTGTTGCTGGACCCTGAAAAAGTGTTCGAGTTTTACGACGGGTTGATTCCTGCCGGCATTTTCGATTCCCATGGATTCGAGCGGCACCTGAAGAAACAGCTCAGGGCGAACCCCGATTACCTGTGCATGGATCGCGGCGACCTGGTGGAAGAGGCTCATGCGGATTTTGACGAGGCGCTATTTCCACCTGTTCTGAAGGTCGCCGGCACCGAATTGAAGCTCAGCTACCAGGTAGAGCCGGGATCCCAGCGTGATGGCGTGACCGTCAGCGTGCCCTTGCCCATGCTGCCCCAGTTATCCCGCCAGCAACTGGACTGGCTGGTGCCAGGCATGCTGCAGGACAAGGTCATCGCCATGATCAAGTCGCTGCCCAAGGTGTTCAGGCGGAACTTTGTGCCGGCGCCGGATTTTGCCAGCGCCATCTGCCAGTCCCTGCAGTTTGGGGAAGGGAACCTGGAGCAAAGTGTGGCCCACCAGTTGCATCGGATGACCGGGGTGAGCCTTCCCCGGGACGCCTGGGACGCGGATAGCTTGCCCAGCCATCTTCGGATGGGCATCCGGGTGCTGGATGAAAGCGGTAAGGAACTCGCTCACGGACTCAACCCCGAGCAGTTGATGGATAAGCTGGGCAAGCGTCTGAAGTCGGTTGCCCTGGAGTCTTCCGCTTCAGGCGAATGGAGTCGACATTCTATTCAGCGCTGGGATTTCGGCGAAATGCCCGAGTGGATGCAGGTAACCCATGGTGGAACCACCATGCGTGCTTATCCAGCCCTGCAAAGCAATGGTGAGCGGGTAGACCAGGTGCTGGTGGAAACCGCGGAGAAGGCCCGGGCGGTCACCCGGGCAGGCCTGGTCACATTGCTGATGAACGAGTTGGGCAGCAACGTAAAATATATGCGCAAGGAATTTCTCAAGCTCCGGGATGCCAACCTGGTCTACCAACGCTTGGCGCCGGAATCGGTGCTGGTGGATGACTTCCTCCTGCTGGCTGTAGAGGACGTTTTCCTGTCGAACGGCAAGCCCCTTCCGCGTACCCACGCCGAATTTGAGGCGCTGCTGGAGAAGGGCAGGGGGCAGTTCGTGGCGCGGGCCAGTGAACTGGCAAGGACCGTCTCTGCCGCCTTGATTGAGTTCCAGGCGGTACGCATGGCCCTGGCCGGCCAGTCTGAGAATGCCGCCACCGAGGACGTGGAAGCGCAGTTGGCAGGCCTGGTGTTCCCGGGCTTTTTGCGCTCGGTGGGGCCGCTGCAACTGACCCAGTATCCCCGTTACCTGAAGGCTGCGGCACGGCGTGTTGAGAAGCTGGAGCATGGCCTCGCGAAGGACCAGCAGCGCGCAATTGAGCTGAAACCGCTGCTGGACAGAGTCTCAATGATGAGCAGATCCCTGGGACCGGAAAAGGTCGCAAAAGCGCGCTGGATGCTCGAGGAATTAAGGGTTTCCCTGTTCGCCCAGGAGCTGGGAACTGCCGGCCCCATCTCTGCCAGGCGTATCGAAAAAGTGCTGGACAGTATCGCCAAGGCTTGATCTTTTTGTGCAGTGCAGCTAGGTTACTTGTCACTGACAAGTTACTGGAATCTGTAGTGCCGGGAACCCCGAGTCAAAAGACCACCCAGGCCCGCCGCCGCGCCATCTCCGAACAGGCGATGGTGGACGCCGCCGTGGAGTTGATTAACGAGTTGGGCATCACCGGGACAACACTCAGGGAAGTGGGTGAAAGAGCAGGCTACAGTCGTGGCCTGGCAACCTACCAGTATGGTTCCAAGAACGGCCTGATGAGGGCGGTGACCAAGGCCCTGTCGGGTTTATGGCTGGAACGCCTGCAAGCGGCCATGGCTGATCGCTCCGCGGTAGAAGGCCTGTGCGGCGCCATTGACGCGCACTACCATTTCATCCTGGAAATGCCTGCCCAGTTCAGAACGCTGAGCATCCTGGCGTTCGCCTCCATTGACCCCGGTTCCGGTATCCAGTCCAGGGTATCCGAGGTACAGGCAAAGCAGCGCGAGTCGGTCAGTCGCTGGGTGATCAAGGGGCAACGGGACGGTTCCGTGAACGCAGACCTGTGTCCGGAGCGCTTCGCCGAACAATTCCTGGCAACCATCTCGGGTATCGGATTGCAGTGGCTGGTCAATCCGGATGTAGACCTGCTCCCCATGCACGAAGAATTTAAACGTAATACCCAAATCATGCTCAAGCCGCCAGCGAGCAGCGCGAGTTCCTGCAATTGAAGCAAGAGGATAACGACCATGGCTGACGCCTTTATTTACGATCATGTCCGCACCCCCAGGGGGCGTGGCAAGGCTGACGGAGCCTTGCACGAGGTGACCCCGATTGAATTAAGTCGGCAGGTGCTTAATGCACTCAGAGCGCGCAATAACCTGGACACTTCGCTGGTTGATGACGTGGTCCTGGGGTGCGTGGCACCGGTAGGCGAGCAGGGCGCGAACATCGCTCGTGTCGCAGCCATCCACGCCGGCTATGACCAATCGGTTCCCGGCAAGCAGGTCAATCGCTTCTGTGCCTCAGCACTGGAGGCGGTGAACAGCGCCGCGGCGCAAATCATGTCCGGTCAGTCTGACATGGCCATTGGCGGCGGCGTGGAATCCATGTCTCGCATTCCTATGGGCGCCGACGGTGGCGCATGGCCTGTTGATCCCCAGGTGGCATTCCACAGCTACTTCGTTCCCCAGGGAATCAGTGCTGACCTAATCGCGACCCGTTATGGGTTTTCCCGCCAGGACCTGGATGCCTATGCACTGGAAAGCCAGAAGCGCGCAGCCCATGCCTGGGACAGTGGCTATTTTGACAAGTCTGTAATCCCGGTTGTGGACAGCATTGGCGAAGTGCTGCTCGGTCGTGACGAGCACATGCGACCGGACACCACCATGGAAAGCCTGGGTGGTCTGAGAGTGGCATTTGAAGTGCCGGGTCAGCAGGCAGGCTTCGACAGCGTTGCGATTCAGCGCTATCCCGATGTGGAAACCATCCAGCATGTGCATACCGGCGGCAACAGCAGCGGTATCGTCGATGGCGCCGCAGGCGTATTGCTGGGTACCGCGGAGATCGGCAAGCGCGCCGGCCTGAAGCCCCGTGCACGTATTCGCGGTTTCGCCTCCACCGGCAGTGAGCCCACCATCATGCTGACGGGCCCTTCTTACGCGACGGAGAAAGTACTCAAGCGTGCCGGAATGAGCGTGTCGGATATCGACCTGTTCGAGCTCAACGAGGCTTTCGCCTCGGTGGTGCTGCGTTACATGCAGAAACTGAACATTTCTCACGACATCATGAATGTGAATGGCGGTGCGATCGCAATGGGTCACCCCCTTGGAGCCACCGGAGCCATGATCCTGGGAACCGTCCTGGATGAACTGGAACGTCGTGATTTGAATACCGCACTGGTCACCCTGTGTATCGGGGCCGGTATGGGCACCGCGACAATCATTGAGCGCGTCTAGACGCGGGTACAAGGAATTCAGCAAGGAATTACGAAATGAGCAAGACCATTAAATACAAACTTGACCAGGAAGGCATTGCCACCCTGACTATAGACGTGCCCGACCGTTCCATGAACGTGTTGACGCCTGAATTAACCCGTGAAATTGCCGACTACGCAGACAAGGTCAAAGCCGATGACAAGGTAAAGGGCGTTGTCATCGTATCGGGCAAGAACTCCTTCATTGCCGGCGCCGACCTGAAAGACCTGGTCACCGCCTATGACCGGGGCGCCACGCTGAAACAGTGCTACGACTGGAGCCAGGAACTGAGCGGCGCCTATCGCAAGCTGGAAACCTGTGGCAAGCCGGTAGCTGTTGCGATTAACGGCGTCGCCCTGGGTGGCGGCCTGGAACTGTGCCTGGCCTGCCACTACCGTGTGTTGTCGGATCACCCCAAGGCCAAGGTCGGATTGCCCGAGGTCCAGGTAGGACTGCTTCCCGGTGCCGGTGGCACCCAGCGCCTGCCTCGACTGATCGGTATTCGCGAGGCCCTGCCACTGATGCTGGAAGGTCGTCACGTGGCTCCGGAGAAGGCACTGAAGCTGGGCATCGTTCATGAGATCGCCCCGGTAGAGGAACTCGAAGCCCGTGCCCGCAAGTGGGTGCTGGAAAGCGGTGATGCGGAGGCTCCCTGGGACAAGAAGGGCTTCAAGGTTCCCGGCGGGGCAGGCGGTATGCATCCGGCGGCTGTGCAGACGTTCATCATCGGCAATGCGTTGATGGCCAAGAACTCACAGCACAACTACCCGGCGGCCCTGAATATCATGTCCAGCGTCTATGAAGGCACCGCCATGCCTATCGATCGCGGTCTGCAGGTGGAGTCGAAATATTTCGCACAACTACTGGCCGGACCGGTTGCCCGCAACATGATGCGCACCCTGTTCGTGAACAAGGGCCTGGCTGACAAGTTGGCAAGACGGCCTGCCGGCATCGCCAAATCCAAGGTCAGGAAACTGGGCATCCTGGGTGCCGGCATGATGGGCGCAGGCGTTGCCTATGTCTCCGCCGGAGCCGGCATGGAAGTGGTCCTGCTGGATACGGAAATGGCCAGCGCCGAGAAGGGCAAGCAATATTCCGAAGCACTGCTTGCCAAGCAAATCGAACGTGGTCGTATGACCCGGGAAAAGGTCGATGGCCTGTTGAGCCTGATCAAGCCCACCACGGATTATGCTGAGTTGGAAGGTTGTGACCTGGTGATTGAGGCGGTATTTGAAAGCCGTGAAATCAAGGCTGATGTGACCGCCAAGACCGAGGCCGTCATTCCGGAGACCTCAGTATTTGCCAGCAACACCTCAACCTTGCCCATCACCGGCCTGGCCACCGCTTCCAAGCGGCCCGACCAGTTCATCGGTATTCATTTTTTCTCACCGGTAGACAAGATGCCCCTGGTGGAAATCATTGTCGGTGAGAAGACCAACGATGAAACCATCGCCAGGGCGCTCGACTATGTTGGCCAGCTGCGCAAGACACCCATCGTGGTGAATGACAGTCGTGGCTTCTACACCAGTCGCTGTTTCGGCACCTACACTAACGAAGGTATGACCCTGCTCAAAGAAGGGGTGAACCCGGCCCTGATCGAAAACGTGGCCCGCGGCGCCGGTATGCCGGTAGGTCCCCTGGCGGTGACCGATGAGGTCGCCATTGAACTGGCGTACAAGGTCATGAAGCAGACCGAGGCCGACATGGGTGATGCCTACGTGCGTCCAAGTTCTTACGAGGTAGTGACCAAGTTTGTCGAGGAGCTGGGCCGCAAGGGCAAGCGCAGTGGCAAGGGTTTCTACGAGTATCCGGAAGGCGGCCGCAAGCACCTTTGGGAAGGTCTGTCACAGATCTATCCGCTGGCGGACAAGCAGCCTGACCAGGAAGAAGTGAAAAAGCGCTTGTTGTACATCCAGGCACTGGAAACGGCACGCTGTATGGAAGAGGGTGTGGTTACCCATGCCGAGGATGCAGACATCGGTTCTATCTTCGGCTGGGGATTCCCGCCCTACACCGGTGGAACCCTGTCCTTTATCGACACGGTGGGCCTGGAGGAGTTCGTTGCAGAGTGTGACCGTATGGCCGAGGCCTACGGTGATCGCTTCAAGGTCAGCGACTGGTTGCGCAAGAAAGCCGCAGATGGGGAGCGTTTTTATCCCCTGCCGGCCTCCGACGCCGCTGCCTGAGCCAGACGCCGGGCCCCTTGACCGGGGCCCGGGTCTTATCCAGATTAGAAAACCAACACGAAGGCCCCGGAGCATAAAATGGAACGACTGATTTTTGACGAAGAA
>JBFFTZ010000028.1:0-14721 GCA_041571575.1 Gammaproteobacteria bacterium
GAGCGATGAGCGAATCAGCATGGCAAGGAGTTCCTCGGCGATCTCCCCCGACAAACCCACTTCACCAGCCAGTCGCCGGGCATTTTCCAGCACGTCCTTTTCCCTGGCGAAATCCCGGGTGGTCTCACCCCGGTCACGCTTCACCTGACCAATTTTCTTGGCGGCATCCTGTCGCTGGGCAACCAGTTCCAGAATCTGGCGATCCAGATTCGACAAGGTGTCTCTCAACGATTCCTTAGACATGTCTTCCTCACCGTGGCTTTACACGGCTCAACGATTGCAGGACATCCTGCGGGTTGGACGAGAATAGCGGCAAGTGTCACCATTTGGCGACCCATAAAACAGCGCTGCCGGATAGATTGCCGCTGACCAATAGCCCATCTCGCTCGGGCATCGCGAATATATGTTTCATCACGTCGGCACCCCTGGCTAGCGCAGGAACAAGCGCTCCACGAGAGCCTGCAGGCGGCCGCCATAGGGCGGGTGCAGTACCCGCGAGGTATTGATCATGCTCGGACGGGACATCACAGCCTTGGCATGTGAGAAGGTCAGGAAGCCTTCGTGACCGTGGTATGCGCCCATCCCCGAGGGACCAACCCCTCCAAAGGGCATGTCATCAATAGCCACATGGAAAACCGCATCGTTGAAACACACGCCACCGGAATGGGTGCGTTCAAGCACCTTCTTGCGCGAGTCCTGGTCGTTCCCGAAGTAATATAGTGCCAGGGGCCTGGGGCGAGCGTTGACAAACTCTACCGCAGCATCCAGCCCCGTGTAGCCGACCACCGGGAGAATGGGCCCGAAAATTTCTTCCTGCATCAATCGCATCGAGTCGTTGGCGCCCAGCACCAGGATCAGCGGCAACTTGCGGCGCTCGGGATCGAGCTTTTCACCACCGGGGTTTACCTCAATCAACTGGCCGCCTTTTTGGCGCGCGTCATCCAGCAGTTCTATCAGGCGCTGGTACTGCCGATCGTTGATGATGCTCGTGTAATCATCATTGTCGGCCAGGGAACGATACATCCCTGAGAACACCTTGGTTATCGCCGCCACAAATTCCTGCTGCCGACCTTCCGGCACCATCACGTAGTCCGGGGCCACGCAAGTCTGCCCGGCATTGATCGCCTTGGTGAAACCCAGTCGCTCCGCCGCCATGTGCATGGAGGCCTCTGGTCCGATGATAGTGGGTGACTTGCCGCCCAACTCCAGGGTGACAGGTGTCAGGTTATCGGCGGCCGCCTTCATGACCAGGCGACCCACATTGGTCGACCCGGTAAACAGGATGTGATCGAAGGGCTTGGCTGAAAAAGCCGCCGCCACATCCGGGCCACCGTTAATTACCGCCACGACCTGTTCGGGAAATGCAGCGGAAACCAGCTCCTCCAGCAAGGCGCCGGTCCTGGGTGTTGCCTCCGACATTTTGAGCATGACCCGGTTGCCTGCTGCCAGGGCATAAATCGCCGGACCTATGGCCAGGAACAATGGATAGTTCCATGGCACGATAACCCCCACCACGCCCTTGGGTTGATAAACCACTTTTGCCGAGGTGGTCTTGAACAACATACCCACGTGACGCCGCGAGGGGCGCATCCAGCGGCGCAGGTGGCTGATGGCGTACTTGATGCCCTCAGTGGCCACCAGCATCTCGCACATTATGGTTTCGGTCTTGGCGCGGCATCCGAAGTCCTCGTAGATCACCTGGGCAATCCGCTCCCGATTATCGAGCATCAGGGATTTCAGCACCTTCAGATTATCGATGCGCTCCCGAGCGTCCGGATAAGGACTGGATGCAAAATCTTTTTTCTGTAAATCGAATATCCGATCCAGCTCTTGTATCGAGGAATTCTGACTTTGCTCTTCGAGACTCGCGACCATTGCCAATCACTCCATTTTTTCAGATGCCAATAAGTAATAAAACCATAGATTCCACACGATGTCCTGTCTGATATGATCAAATAGTTGTGAAACACGAGCACGGTCGAGAGGCGCCTTCTCCAGGCAACGCGGGCCCGAGAACTCCCTGGTTTGGCGTAGCTCTCGACGGCGTCAGGCATCAAACTCCGGCACGGAGGCAGGAAACCATGACCCGTCAAGCACGTAACGCACTAATCGCCGGCGCATCCGGACTGGTTGGCAGTTTCTGCCTGCAAAGACTGTTACGGGATGAACGCTACAACAAGGTCCACTCACTGGTGAGGCGGCCCTCGGGAATCACGCATCCCCGACTGGTAGAGCATGTGCTGGACTTCGATTCTCTGGATAAAGAGTCAACCCTGCCCGCGGTGGATGATGTGTATTGCTGCCTCGGTACCACCATAAGCAAGGCAGGTTCCCGGGAGGCCTTCGAAAAGGTAGACCATGATTACGTGCTGAAGCTGGGGCAAATCACCCGGCTCGGCGGAGCACAGCGGTTCCTGCTGGTCTCCGCCCTGGGCGCGGATCCGGTATCCGGTGTATTTTATAACCGGGTAAAGGGCGCCACCGAGCTGGATATACAGCAGCTGGACTTCCCTGCCTTGCATATATTCCGGCCCTCATTGCTCACCGGGCCCCGCAAGGAATTCCGGCTGGGCGAGCGCCTGGCGATCCCGGTTACCTCCCTGCTTCGCCCATTCATGCGCGGCGGCCTGGCCAGATATCGCGCCGTCCACGCCGATCACGTGGCCGCCTGCATGGTTGAAGCCGCCTTTGTCGAGATGGAGGGAGTAGAGATTCACTACCCTTCGGAGACCGGCAGCGGAAGCGGGCCCTCCTCACTGGACTCACTCTAGAGTCCACGGACATGGCCGGAACAGGTGTTGGAATGCTATAAAGCGCAGCATGATTGCCTGCTCAAACATAGACGTCTGCGTCGCCGGTCGCGTCCTGGTCAGTGATCTGAACCTGGCCACCAGTGGCGGGCAAAATATTGCCCTGCTGGGTCAGAACGGCGCCGGCAAGACGCTCACCCTGCATACCCTGGCAGGATTGCGCCCTCCTGCTCGCGGAGAAATCCAACTGGGCCAGCAACCCCTGAAATCTCTGGGGCGCCGCCAGATAGCCAAGCAACTCGGTCTGCTCATGCAAGCCTACGAAGACCCGTTTCCCAGTACCGTGTTGGAAACCGTACTGGTCGGGCGTCATCCGCATATAGATTTTTGGCAATGGGAATCCACGGGAGACGTGGAACTGGCCCGGCGCGCCCTGGGACAAATGGATTTGCAGGGACTGGAGCAAAGGAATATCCACACCCTGTCCGGCGGAGAGCGGCGGCGCCTGGCGATCGCTGCAGTGCTTGCGCAAGAACCCGATATTTACCTGATGGACGAACCGCTGAACCACCTGGATCCCCAGCACCAATTGCACGTCCTGAAGCTGCTGCAGGAACTATCCAGCGCTGGCGGCACGGTACTGACTACCCTGCATGATCCCAACGCAGCCACAACCTACTGCACCCACGCCCTGCTGCTTTTTGGGGATGGCGAATGGCTGATGGGAGATTGTGAGGAGGTGCTGACCCCAGACAACCTTGGTCGCCTGTACAACACCCGGGTTGAAGAAATTGACTGGAAGGGACGTCGGTATTTTGCACTGACCTGAGTTGGCTTCAGATCTCGATCTCACCCTGAAGATAAAAATTGGTGTAACCACCCAACTGCACGCGATTCCCCTGTAATTCGCAATACAGATCGCCGCCACGACGAGAAAGCTGCTTCGCTCGCAGGCAAGTCTTGCCCAGCCTTTGAGCCCAGTATGGCACCAGCGTGCAGTGAGCCGATCCGGTCACCGGATCTTCGTCCACCGACAACAGCGGGGCGAAAAAGCGCGACACGAAATCCACCTCATCGCCCGGCGCGGTAACGATCACGCCCTTGCGATCCAGCGTGGCAAAATCTCCAAGATTCACATCCAGGCCTCGCACCTGCTCTTCAGAGTCCAGCACCGCCATGTAGTACTCGGCCACCAGTACCTCTGCAGGCTGAACGCCCAGGCCCCTGATCAGGTTTCCCGGCGCCGCCACTTCTTCCGCAGGAATCACAGGAAAGTCCAGAAGGATTTTGTCCCGGTCGAATTCGACGCCCAGGCGACCGCTCATGGACTGAAAGTCCACCCGCCTGCAGTCAGGCTGAAGAAAGCGTCGAACCACCGCGGCAGAAGCCAGCGTTGCATGCCCACAAAGCGGAACCTCGGCTGCAGGGGTGAACCACCTGATTTGATAACCATCGTCAGTCGGTAAAATGAACGCTGTCTCCGACAGGTTGTTCTGGAAAGCGATCCGCTGCATCGTTTCGTCGTCCAGCCACTCGTTCAGCGGACATACCGCAGCGGGATTCCCCCGGAAAGGCTCCCGGGAAAAGGCGTTGAGGATATACAGCGGGAGCTTCACAGGCCCTCCAGAACCTGGCCGTGTAGCAGTGCGTTGGCGGCGAGAACGGAACGGGTCTCCAGACCCAGTTCCGCCCCGTTCAAGTCGGTAAAGATCCCGCCCGCCTCGCGAACGATGACGGCGGTAGCGGCAATGTCCAGGATATTTACATCGCTCTCCAGCACCACGTCGATCTTGCCTGCAGCGAGCAAGTGGTAATGGTAAAAATCCCCGTAGCCCCGGTTCCGGCTGACCCTGGAAACCAGCTTGCCCAGGCTGCCCCAATCAGGACCCGAGGCCATGGTTTTCAGATTGCCGGTGGACAGGGCGCACTGATCAATACTGTCGATATCGCTAACGGCAAGCCGCTTGCCGTTCAAAAAGGCGCCCTTGCCCTTTTCCGCCCAGGCCAGCTCCTTGAATCCTGGCGCACTAGACACCCCCAGCACCAGCTCACCGTCTTTCATCAGCGCAATCTGGGTGGAGAAAAACGGATACTCCCTGACAAAGCTCTTGGTGCCATCAATGGGATCTACCAGCCAGAGGTATTCGGCATCGATATTCTCCTTGCCGGTTTCCTCACCGTAGAAGCCATGTCCGGGAAAAGCATCAGAAATGATCTGGCGAATCACTTTTTCAGACTCAATATCGGCAATTGTCACCGGCGACAAATCCGATTTCGTCTCAATTTGAAATTGCTGCTGGTAGTACTTCATGATCACGCCAGCAGCGGCTTCCGCCGCATTCAAGGCGACTGACAGATGTTCACTGGGTTGCATTTTTGCGCCTGCTTCCTGCTCAGTAGGGGTAAGTTCGAGCTTGACACCACCTTACCTGCTTGTCGAGAATGTCGGCTGCCAGGTGCACCTGAAATTCGTTTCAGGTTAACGGGAAGCCGGTGAGCCATCACGCAGGATGGCGATTCCGGCACTGCCCCCGCAACGGTAATCGAGTTGACCGACTGTCAGTCGTCGTTTACTCCAAACGACACAGCCACTGCGCATCATGCGAGCGTGGGAAGGCGACAGACGCAGGATAGTGTTATCCGCTCGAGAGTCCGGAGACCGGCCTGGCTAAGGTACCGGTATCGCGGTGGGCGTTACTCCGGGCTTGCTCGTTTTGCTCGCTTGGACAATCCACTTCGAACTCCTGCCGGCGTTAGTCATAAGTCGTAGCGACCCGCGGGTGTGCGGTTGCAAAAAGGATTGTCTGAATGAAATATCCCCTGTCTATTTTGCTCATTTTATTGAGTACTCCCGCCCTTGTGTCTGCACAAGAACAATCAGAAGACATTGAAACTGTTGTGGTTACAGCGACCAGAACCTCCCGGGCGGCGGACGAGTTATCGGCACCGGTCATTGTGATCGACCGCGCCACGATCCAACGCAGCATGGCCGCAGACCTGGGCGACCTGCTCAAGTTTCATGCCGGCCTGGACATCGCCCGCAACGGCGGCCCCGGCCAACTCACCTCAGTGTTCATACGGGGCACGGAAAGCAACCACACGCTGGTGATGATTGACGGCGTGAAAATCAACCCGGGCACGGCCGGCGGGGCTGCCCTGCAGCAGATCAATCCCGAGATGGTGGAGCGAATTGAAATCGTCAAGGGACCGCGTTCCTCGCTATATGGTTCAGAGGCTATTGGCGGAGTTATTAATGTGATCACCCTGCGCAAGCCACAGACCGGCATGTCCGCCAGTCTTGGCGCGGGTCGCTATGCCACGAGGGACGCATCCTTTGACGGCAGGATAAGCGGAGACTCAGGTTCCATGGGAGCAAGTGTGAGCTGGATGGAAACCGACGGGTTTCCTGTTCAGACAGGCACCGAACTGGATCGTGGCCACGACAATCGCACTGCCAATGTGTTCGGTGAACTGAGCCTGGGAGAAGCGCTCCTGAGCGTTCGCCACTGGGAAGCCCGGGGAAACACGGAGTACCTGGATTTCTTCCTTACCCCCCTGGACCAGGATTTCCGGAACCAGGCCACCACCATGCAGGCGGAGGCCGGCCTTGCAGAAAACTGGCAAACCTCGGTGATGCTCAGCCGGGTTGTGGATGAACTAAGCCAGAACCAGAGCAGCGACTTTTTCATTACCGAGCGAGATACCCTGGACTGGCAAAACGATTTCCAGTCCGGTGAGCACCTGTTCACCGCCGGTCTTTATCTGTCTTCGGAAGATACCCGGGCACTGAGCTTTGGCACCGGATACGATGAATCCACCGATATCAACGCTGTTTACCTGCAAGACCAGATACAAAGCGGCGCCCATGACCTGGTTGCGGCCTGGCGCCACACCGACCATGAGTCCGCGGGTTCACACAACACCTGGAACCTGGACTATGCGTTCAGCGTCACTCCGGCCTTTCGCCTGAACGCGGGTGCGGGCACCGGATTCCGGGCGCCGAACAGTTCCGAGCGGTATGGCTACGGGGGCAATCCCGACCTGCTCTCCGAGACCAGCACCAACCTGGAACTGGGGGCAAGCTATCAGCTGGACCCGAAACAGCAAGTGTGGATCAGGGCATTTGACAACGAAATCGATAACCTCATCGACTATGTGATCCTGGACTTCAACACCTTCGACGGCATCAACCAGAATGTCGCCCGGGCGCGCATCCGGGGAATCGAAGCCGGTTACGAATACATGGGCCAGGACTGGCGGTTCCGTGCAGAAGGCATATCCCAGGATCCCGAGGACAGGGACACCGGGGAAACACTGCTGCGTCGCGCCAGGGAAAGTCTCAGCGCATCCCTGGTGCGCGAACTCGGATCTCACGAACTGGGCGTAGACATGCTTAGCACCGGCGAGCGCTCGGACTACGGATTTCCCAGCCCTACCCGCCTGCCTGGCTACACCTTGTTCAATCTCACTGCACGAATGAGCCTGGGCAACAGCTGGTGGCTACAGGGCAAGGTTGAAAACCTCCTGGACAAGCAGTACCAGACCGTCGCCGGTTACACGACTTCCGGCCGAGGGGTGTATCTTTCGGTTAACTACCGAAGTTTATGATCCTCAGGATCAGACAGGAGCCAAGACATGGGAAATCGACTCAGCAAGATTTACACCCGTACCGGTGATGACGGCACCACCGGACTGGGCGATGGATCTCGCATTGCCAAGGATGATGCAAGGGTAGAAGCCTATGGCACGGTAGATGAAACCAACAGCGCCATCGGAATGGTACTGGCATGCCAAGACCTTCCCGAGAGTGTACGCAACTGCCTTACCCGGGTTCAGCACAATCTGTTCGACCTGGGTGGAGAGTTGTGCTTGCCAGGTTATACAGCGGTGAACGATGACCACGTCACCCGACTGGAGGAAAAGCTCGACGCCTTCAATGCAGACCTGCCACCGCTGAAAGATTTCATCCTGCCCGGCGGCGGAGAAGCGGCGGCCGCATGCCACCTGGCCAGGACAATTTGCAGACGCGCAGAGCGGCGTGTGACAAGCCTGGGACATACTGAGGACATCAACCAGGCTGTCTTGCGCTACCTGAATCGCCTATCGGACTTGTTGTTTGTCATTGCCCGGGTACTCGCCCGGCACGCCCAGGGACAGGAAGTCCTCTGGCAGCGTGAGTTCACCGAGTCCTGAACCTGTACAGACTACCGGGCCTGCTCTTCGGAGCGGGCCCGGTCCAGCGCATCGCATACCTGGCGCGCGCCTTCCATCAATCTCGGGCTGGCCCGGGCGGTCAGCCTGGCATCGACACCCATTACTCCGGATTTGCCGATGACCTGCATGGTCGGCCACCGGGACCACAAGGCGATGACGTCCTTCGCCTGCTCATTGCCAGTCAGAATTACCCGGGGGTCCGCAGCCACCACGGCTTCCGGGTTGACCACCGGCGCCAGTTCATTCAAGGAACCGAACACATTTTGTCCGCCGCAGAGTTCGATGATCTGACCTGTGAACTGCCGATTGGTGATGGTGTACAGCGGCTGCGCGGAGACCTGGTAAAACACGGTAATTTTCTCAACCTCGGTGTAGCGCTGGCGCAATTCAGCCAGCTGCCGACGGTACTGTGCCGCGGCGACTTCGGCCTGGCCGCCATGACCGGTCCACTCGCCAATGCGCTCAAGGTGCTCCGCCACATCGTCCAACGTGCGGGGCGTCAGCACCTCCACCCTGAAGCCCAGTTCCCTGACACGGTCGAGCAGGTGCACGGGGTTTCCCCCTCCCCATCCCAGTACCAGGTCCGGTTTTAATGCAGAGAGGCGCTCGAAGTCGATTCGGAAAGCGTCGCCCACGCCGGGAAGAAGCTTTACCTGCTCAGGGTAATCACTGTATGCAACAACCCCTACCAGGGCATCACCGGCTCCCGCCGCATAAACCATTTCCGCCAGGTTCGGGGCAAGGGTGACCACCCGCGTGGCAGGCTGCGCAAATAATGGCATGGCCAACAATCCCAGCAGGACCAGTAATGGGCGGAACAAGATCATGATTGCAGCTACAAGACCCAGCCGAACAGGGTGATCAGCGAGATCACCGTGATCCAGATAAAGAACGTCCGGTTCACCAGACGCATTGCCGCCCGCAGGTGACCAACCTGGGCCTGACTGTCATCAAGACCGTCCAACGCCAGGGCGCCCTTGCCAACGCAGGCCACAACGTCCTCATTGGCGTCAAAAAAATGGGGAGAACATTCCTGGTAATACGAACGCCAGTCCGCCACGGCGTCTTCAAAGCTCCCGGCCAACGCGTATCCCACAGCCAGCAAACGCGAGGGCACCCACGCCAGTAACCAGTGCAATCGCTTGGCTGCACTGAGGAAGTCCAGTTCCTCGGGATCGACCTTGCCGTCACGCCAGGCCTCGAACTGGGCCCGCCGCCTCATCAGGTCCATAACCCTGAACAACCAGGCACCCACCGGGCCAATAATGATGAACCAGAAAATTACCCCGAACAGCCGGTTGTTGGCCTGTACAAATACAGCATCTTCGAGTGCCCTGTCCCTGGCGGCCGCGCGACGCGGCGCATCCTCCTCCAGCAATTCCTTGGCAACACGCCGGGAGGTCTCCTGGTCGCCGGCTTCCACCGCCTTGCAGTAATCCTCCACTTCGCTGCCCAGGTCCCGGGGGCCCAGTGAAAACAACAATACGATGGCCGCGAAAGCCAGGTAGGGAACGCCACCCAGCAAGTGCGAGAAATATATCGCAATGATGGCAAACGGCAGACATGGCAGCAAAACCATGAACAAGCCGATCAGCAGGCAGACCGCTTTACCCCTGCCGCGCATTTGATTAAAGCCCCAGTCAAAATACCGGTCGAACCAACGCAGATCACGAAGATGCAGCATCTTTGTCAGCACGCGTTCCAGTATCAATCCGAGGAACAGGGCGATCAGGTTCATAAATAACTCTCAGGCACTGGGCGTTTCGCGGCAGATCGCCGGTCAGGCAAACAGGCGGTTCCAATCAAAGGCTGTCCCGGGATCGGTCTTGCGGCCCGGAGCAATGTCGGAATGGCCGACAATACTGTCCGCCGTTATTGAAGGATAGGCACTGAGCAGCGCCGCGACAAGCTGATTTAGCACTAGATACTGCTCCTCGGCATAGGGGAGCTCGTCGGTGCCTTCCAACTCAACACCAATTGAAAAATCATTACAGCACTCGCGCCCCTTGAAGCAGGACTGGCCCGCATGCCAGGCACGCTTGTTTAGCGGGACATATTGCACTAGTTCGCCGTCTCTGCGGATCAGCAAGTGGCTGGACACTTTCAAGTGACCAATCTCGGCGAAATAAGGGTGGGCGCCGGACTGGAGTGAATTGGTAAAAAACTGATCTATCCAGGGACCGCCAAAATCTCCGGGAGGCAGACTGATCCCGTGAATGACCAGCAAGTCCGGCGGCTTATTCTGCGGACGTTCGTCCCAGTTCGGCGAACTCACCTGTCTTGCCTGGGCTACCAAACCTGTCTTGATATCAATTTGCATGGATCTATTGTCCTGATTTCCCGACTTCCGCGCAAAGCGGGCTTGAAGCCCGGGCCCACCCCACGCAGAATTCCAGCATGAGCCGTCCCATACCCCCACTGCTAGAAATGATTGCCGAACTGGTTGCCCTGCCCTCCATGAGTTCGGTGAGCCCACGGTTCGATACCGGGAACCGCCTGGTATGTGAACGGCTGGCACTTTGGCTGGAACCCCTGGGGTTCCAGGTGGAGCTACAGGCGGTGGGACAGGACAGGGACAAGGTCAACCTGATCGCCCGGCGTGGCAACGGTAACGGTGGACTGGTTCTTTCGGGGCATACCGATACGGTGCCCTTTGATGCCTCCCGCTGGAACAGCGACCCCTTCGTGCTCACTGAACGTGAGGGCCGCTTGTACGGGCTGGGTGCAACGGACATGAAGGCTTTCCTTGCAATGACGGTTGAAGCGGCCTACCAGAGTCGGGAGGCGCGATTTGAGGCGCCACTGGTCATTCTTGCCACCGCCGATGAGGAAAGCAGCATGCAAGGCGCACGCGCCCTGCTGGCCGCCCAGCGCCGCCTTGGTCGCTGGGCAGTAATCGGAGAACCCACCTGCGGGGTACCAATCCGGGCCCACAAGGGTATTCTGATGGAGGCGATTCGACTGGTGGGCTCTCCCGGTCATAGCAGCGATCCCGCGGGAGGCCGAAATGCCCTGGATGGCATGGTCATGCTGATGCAGGAGCTGATGGGCTGGCGGGAGGAACTCGCCCACAGCCATCGACACGAAGACTTCCCGGTGCCCCACCCCACATTGAACCTGGGGAGGATCGAGGGTGGCGACAATCCCAATCGAATTTGCCCGACCTGCGAATTACATATCGACCTGCGCACCACGCCGGGACTGGGGCTGGCTGAGGCAAGGCAGACTTTGCACCGCAGACTGCGGCAGGTCGCCACGAAGCTGGATCTCGAAATCAGTTTCCAAGCCCTGTTCGAAGGAATCGAAGCCATGGAGACTTCCCCCGAGAGCGCATTGGTGCGGGCCTGTGAGCAACTCACCGGCCAGCAAGCCTCCGCCGTGGACTTCGGCACCGAGGGTCCTTTTCTCAGCGCGCTGGGCATGGAAACCGTAATCATGGGGCCCGGGGATATCTCGGTAGCCCATCAACCGGACGAATTTATTGCACTGGCCAGTCTCAATCCGGGAATGAATCAATTGCAGGCCCTCATTCAACAATTTTGCATAGACCCCCAGACCCAGGGCACAAGCTGATGCGAGTAACCCGAATCTATTACCAGGATGGCCTTCACGATCTGGAGTCCCTGACCCTTTCAGGTCAATCGGGCCAGCACATCGCCCGGGTATTGCGAATGCGCGCCGGCGAGAAACTGGTTCTGTTCGACGGCCTGGGCGGGGAGTACCTGGCCAGCATCGAAAGCGTCCAGGGCGACAAGGTGCAACTGAGCGTGCTCGGCCACGAGGCCATCGAGCGGGAAGCGCCGGTACCGGTGACCCTGATCCAGGGAGTGTCCCGCGGGGAACGCATGGACTGGACCATTCAAAAAGCGACCGAACTGGGGGTGCACCGTATCGTGCCGGTGACCAGCCTGCGCAGCATGGTGAAGCTCAAGGCAGACCGGGCCGAGCGTCGTCGCGAACACTGGCAACAGGTGGCCATCAGCGCCTGCGAGCAATGCGGCAGGAACCGGGTACCGAAGATTGGCGCCCCGGTCTCACTGGAAGACGGGCTTGCCCTGGTAGAGGCATTCGCCCTGAAGCTGACACTTCGGGCCGATGCTGCGAAACGTCTTGCGCAACTCCCTGACTCTGCTCCCGAAGCGTGTATCGCCATCGGACCAGAAGGCGGATTCGATGATCGGGAGTATCAACTCCTGGAGCAGGCCGGTTTCCAGGGGCTGCGCCTGGGGCCAAGAATCCTGCGCACGGAAACCGCCGGCCTGGCGGCCATGGCGGCGCTGTTAAGTCGCTGGGGGGATTTCTGAGAATCGGTGAGTCCGGTTACTGATAGTCCGCCTCTTCCTGGGCTTGGGCGATCATTTCCTCTAGCCGCGCCAGATCCGGGATCAGCGGCCTTTCGTTCAGCATGTTTACCCGGCAAATTACCGGTTTGTCCGAGCCAAAAACCATGCTTTCGTCGGTAGACAGAACCTTGCCATTTACCTTCATTAACTGCGGGAAGCCCAGAGTGAGAATGCCGTAGATCGCGGGCTTCAGGTGCTCAGTGACACCGTGAATGATGGCAATACGGGCGCGCCCGAGCAGGTCGGGCACATCATCTCCCATGGCACCCTCGAAGGACACCAGGGGAATGCTGCGCCCGGACCAGTTAACCCGCCCCAGGAACCAGTCGGGAGTTCCCTCAACCTGGATCGGCGCGTTATAACCCATGACCTCTGCCACACAGGTGCGCGGCACCAGCAAGCGCTGGCCATTTAGTGGCACGAGCAGCGAGTAAAGCTCCTCGGGTTGCGTGTCAGTAGACATTGGTTCGTCCCTGATTGACCAACTGCTCAATGGCGTCCAACAGTTGAGATTCCTGATAAGGCTTGCCCAGGTAGTCATCCACCCCGATCTCGATAGCCCGGGCGCGATGCTTCTGGCCAACTCGCGAGGTAATCATAATGATGGGAATCTCAGCCAGGCGAAAATCCTTTCGTATGGTGCTGGCTAATTCGTAGCCGTCCATTCGTGGCATCTCGATATCCAGCAACATGATGTCGGGCCGATGCTCCTGTAACTGCTCCAGGGCATCCAGTCCGTCCTTGGCCGTCATCACCCGCATACCATTGCGTTCCAGCAGTCGCTGGGTAACCCGGCGCACGGTAATGGAATCATCGACCACCATCACCAATGTCTGGCTGTCCTCTACCCGGGGTTCCGCAACGGTGGGCTTTGCTGCTGAACCCGCGTGAGAGCGCAACAATGACGGCGCATCAAGTATCAGCGCGACCCGGCCATCGCCCAGGATGGTAGCACCTGCCAGTCCCTGGATACTGGACAGCTGAGGACCAATGGACTTCACAACGATTTCCCTGCTGCCCAGCATCTGGTCGGCAATCAACGCCGCGCTGTGCTCGCCGGCCCGCACCAGGATCAGCGGGATGGTCGGCTCGTCCTCTGGTATCGCCGAAGCCTGCAAACCCAGGAACTGGGCAAGAAACTGCAGTCGATACATATGACCGCCAGACTCCGTGAACGCGTTCTCCGGATCCTCCAGCTTGCTTTCCAGCTCTTCCCTGTCGATGCGAACCACCCCTTCCACGGTTGGCAGGGGTACCGCAAACAACTCATCACTAACTGCAACAATCATCGCCTGGCTGATGGCCATTGAGAACGGCAGCCTGGTGCTGATAACCGTTCCCTCGCCGGGAGAGGTTCGCAGCGAGACACTGCCGCCGAGCTTGCGTACCTGGCTGGCGACCACGTCCATACCCACGCCACGACCCGCTGATTGAGTCACGCTCTCGGCGGTGCTGAAGCCGGGCTCAAACACCAGCTGGATCGCCTGGTCCATGGTCAGGATTTGCTCTGACCGCACAATGCCTCTCTGGACCGCCCTGGCGCGTATCGCCTCCAGGTTCAAACCACGCCCGTCATCACCCACCTCAATAATGACCTGGGAGCCTTCTCGCTTCAGTGCCACCGTCAGGACGCCGGTCTCGGCCTTGCCCGCCCGGGTTCGTTCAGCCGGTGACTCGATTCCGTGAATGACGGCGTTGCGAAGCATGTGCTCCAGACACGGCAGCATTTTGTCTACCACCTGCCTGTCCAGCTCAGCCCCGACACCCTCGACGCGAATCTCTGCCCGATGACCGGATTCCTGGGCGATCTGTCTTACCACTCTCGAGAGGCGCGGGACATAGCGGGAGAAAGGCACCATCCGGGTCCGCATCAGCCCGTCTTGCAGACCACTTGCAGCGCGACCCTGTTGCACCAGTAAACTGTCTGCATCCCGAACCAGGTCCTGGATCAGTGTTTTGATACTTTCCACGTCACCGGAGGACTCTGCGAGACCCCGGGAAAGCTGCTGAATCAGGGAATAGCGATCCATCTCCAGCGGGTCAAAGCTCCTGTCACCGGCAGCATCGTCCTGGTGCCGATGAATAATCTGGGCCTCGGTTTCCATCTCCAGCTTGCGTAACTGATCCTTCAGCCGGGTAACCGTCTGGGAGAGTTCCTGAACGTTGAAGTCAATAGATTTGACCTGCTGTTCCAGCCTGGACCTGAATATGCTGACTTCGCCGGCGTAGTTCAGCAGCTCATCCAGCAACTGGGTATCCACCCTGGCCGCTTCCAGACGGTCCTGGGCTGCCGGCTCCGCAAGCCTGGGCTCAAGTTCGGGCTCAAGTTCGGGCTCAAGTTCGGGCTCAAGTTCGGGCTCAAGTTCGGGCTCAAGTTCGGGCTCAAGTTCGGGCTCAAGTTCGGGTTCTACCTC
>JBFFTZ010000029.1:0-14563 GCA_041571575.1 Gammaproteobacteria bacterium
ATTATTGATATAGCAATAATAGTTGGTTAAATAAATTAATCCAGCTACCTAAATTAGCTACCTAAATATTAAGAGTTGGGCGGTGCCGGAGCGCTCCGGAAAGGGGTTGTCTGCCAGTCCCGGGTTCGCCGGGAACCTGGTTTCATCACAGGGGCTATGGTCGCCCAGATTGAGGTGGATGCCAACCCGCAAATTTGCCGGTGGTGGATGTTCTCTGGTTTGGGAGTCCTTGAGCCGGCCTGCTTTCGGTTCAAACTTATAGGCTAGCTCTTGCCATTCTGAGAAAATCATCAATATACATAAACAGGCCGCCTAGACGCAGCCAGATAACGGAGCCGCCATGAGCAAAAAGAACAAAGCCACGCAATCGAAGTCCGAGAGCCCCAACACTCAAATCGGCCTCATAGCCGCTGTCGTCGGGGTGCTGGCGCTTGTCGTAGTGGCGGCGATGTTCCTCTACAGGAGTGAAGCCCCCGGGTCCTTGCAAGATGAGGCGGCCGCCCGCCAGGCAGCCCTGGCCAGCGAACATTCGCCATCCATGGGTAATCCGGATGCCAAGGTAAAGCTGGTCGAGTTCCTCGATCCGGCCTGTGAAACCTGCGCCCTGTTTTTCCCCATGGTCAAGCAGTGGATGAGCCAGGTACCAGGCCAGATTCACCTGTCTGTCCGCCATGTCGCGTTTCATACCGGCTCTGACTATGCGGTCAGGGTTCTGGAGGCCAGCCGCAACCAGGACAAGTACTGGCAAACCCTGGAGGCCATGCTGGCATCGCAGAATCGATGGGTACAAAACCATGTGGTCCAGCCCGAAAAAATTGTGCCAGCGATTTCAGGAGTGGGCTTGAACATGGAACAGCTCATGGCTGATATGAATTCAGAGGAAGTTACTCAGCGTATTGCAAAGGACAAGCAGGACTCGATAGTCCTGAAAGTCAGTAAGACGCCGGACTATTACGTCAATGGTCGGCCGCTGCCAAGTTTTGGCCAGCAGCAATTGGCGAACTTGATCCAGGAAGAGTTAAGCAAATAGAACGCGGCACAGCGCCGGCTCGCGAAAAGCTCAGCCGGTAGATGCTTGCCGGGAAGTCCACGCCTCGGCAAGGGCTTTAAGCTCCAGGTAGCGCGGGTGATTACGCGCATCGTCAAATGCCGGATCGATGCTGAGCCGAAAGTAAACGTGCGGGCCAAATTGCTCAACAATCCGATCGACATAGTCGAGTGCTTCGTCTATCTCACCCGAGCGGATAAGGGCACGCGCGATTTCGATAAAATAGTCAGGTTGGGCCCACGCATCCGGTCGCTGGTTCGCTTCCAGGTCGGCAATCGCGTCGCGGACGCCGGCCAGGTCACCGAGCATGCCTGGTAGAAGAACAGGGTAATACTGGGCGTTGGCCTGCCAGCCTTCCGGGTATGGAACGTCTGCGCTATTAATGCGTGCCTGGATTTCCATCAGCAGGCTCCGAGCGGCGTCTGTCTCGCCCAGGGCCAGCATGACGCGTGCTCGCGCCAGCTCGTATACTTCTGGAGCGTTGCCCGGCCGACGCATGTGTTCTGGCCAGGCGTCCAGGGCAGCGCGCATGTTTTTCGGGTTGCGTGTTTCAATTGCATAATCGACCCGGTAGCGCTGATTGACGGTCGACCCAATATCTTCGGTCGATTCAGTGGTTTGCCAGGCCCGCACGGCGTCTCCCTGTGCCTGCCACAACATTGCAACCGTTGTCCCGTCCAGCGCGATGGGAGGCCGTATTTTTCGTGCTCTATCAAGGGCAATCTTTGCCTCGTTAAAGCGACCAAGCCGTGACAGCGTTTCGATAATACTTGTATGGACGTCGGTATTAAGTGGGTCCAGGCGTCTTCCGATTTCCAGTAATGTCACGGCCTCGTCAATACGCCCGTCCCGGCGAGCAGCAAAGGCCTTGCCCGTGATGGCGTCGATATAGTTAGGAGATTTTTCAAGCGCCTTTTCAAATGCTTCGTCGGCTTGGGCGTAATCCAGATGTCCCCAATAGTGGATATAGCCCTGTGCTGTATAGGTTTCGACGGTATCGGGCGCGAGTTCTTTGGCGCGACGTAATGACGCCTCGGCAGCCGCAAGCCAGTCGCCTTCTGCTGCGGTATACCAGTGCATGGCGATTTCCGCGTAGGCCTTGATGGCATAGGCCTCGCCGAAATTCGGGTCCAGTGCGATGGCCCTGTCGAATTGAGCGATGGATAAATTAATAATGTCTTCGCCAATAAGATAGCGATCGCTAAGGAGCTTTCCTGTAACAAAGGCATCGTAGGCCGCCAGGTTTTGCGTCGGTCGATCCTGGAGTTGCGATTCGTCGGCATCGGACAGTACAGAGTTGAGGGCGCTTGCGATGGCCTTGGTAATTTCCGATTGGATGTCGAAAATGTTATCGGCGGAAAGTTCACGGTCGTAAATCTCGGCCCAGACATGGTTGTCGGTTGCCACGTCGATAAGCTGAACATTTATACGTACGCGACTACCGGCCCGTTGCACGGCGCCTTCCATGACGGTGGCAACACCGAGCTCTTTGCCGATGTCCGGAATTTTACGTTCGGTATTCGCGAATCCCATGACCGAGGTGCGTGAAATGACATGCATGTCGGCTATCTTGGACAGGTGTGTGAGCAAATCGTCATGTACGCCGGCAGCGAAAAAAGCGTCATCGGCGTTAGGGCTGCGATTCTCGAAAGGCAGTACTGCGATGGATTTGGCCAGCGGTGACGAAGTCGAGGAGCCAATCGGCTCCATCGACGAAACCTCATTGGCCGGCTCCGAAATTGCGCTGGTCGCTGTGACATCAGTCTCGACATTTTTCGAGTCTGTAAAAAGGATGATAAGCCCCAGCAAGACGATGCCGGCGATGATGATGTAATCGAGCTTGCGGCCGGTTTGCCCGGTGATGCTCTGGCCTTCGGGAATGTCCTCGGTTCTTACAACTCCCTCGGGTGTGAGCTCGAATGCCCAGGCGACAATCAGGGCGATAGGCAGCCCAATAATGAGAAGGGCGACGATCAGGCCATCGAACCAGCCGGGCAGCTGCAATGATTCTTCAAGGGTCGTGCCGATTTGCACGAGCACCCATGCCGCAACGGCATAGACACCTGCAACACGAACGACATTGCGTCGGCGTAACTCCTTGAAAAATTTATCCATAAATTGACTTGACCAGTTAACACGGAAGTGACTTTAGCACGATCGGAAGGAAAAAAAGGGGGTCCAGCGACAGTTTATGCGCCGGCCGCAAACCCGGCGGGCATGGCGGCAAAAGCCAGAGTTTCTATAATCTCAAGCCAGAGCGCTCCACGGCTGATCTAAATTCCATCACCGCGCCCAGTCTGTAGGCCTCACTGGCGGCTTCCAGTCCCTCTGCGGCCAGTTTCTCAATCACACTGGCCCAGCGCGCCAGGGCTGCCCGCCGTTCCTGTAGAAAATCCTGCTGATCGAAGACGCCCAGCACCCCTCGCAATTTGTTGTTCAGGCAGCGCTCGGTGACTTCCGGGCGCACGCCCAGGGCGCTGAGATTGTTTCGCAGGGTGCGGCGTAGATCCTGGATCACGAAATTATCGATGCCGTGGGGTAGCTTCTTCAGGGCGCTATTCAGGGTATCCGGTCCGATATGTCCCGGCTTGTGTCTGCTGCGACGCCGGCTCGCCAGGACCCACTCGCTGCCCCCAGAGAGTTCCTGCAGTTCTTTCAGGTGTTCGACAGCGAGCGCGGGCAGGGGAATGATCAGGCCGCGTCCGGTCTTGTTCCCCCGGACCGGGAGCTGCCACCTTGGGGCGGACAGGGCCAGCTCGCTCCAGCGCGCCTGGGTAAGTTCCTGCTTTCTGACCCCAAGCAACAGCAGCAGTCGGATCGCCAGTTCGTTGCTGCGGCCAAAACGGCCCCGGTGTTCGGCCATGGCCCGAAGCAGGGTGTCCACCTCCTCCAGGGACAGGGCCCGATCACGGCCATTTTCGGCAGCCCCTGCATCCCCGGTGGAGAGCGTTGCGGCCGGGTTGCTCGGGATGACCCCCAGGGTCACGCCATAATCCAGGACCTTTCGAATGTAGCGCCGGGCGTCATTGGCTACGGTGGGGGCTCCGCCCGCCCTGATGTCTTCCAGGCATTCCAGGACATGAAAGCCCTGAATTTTGTCTACGGGGAGCTGGCCCAGGCGGGGATTAATCCAGTTTATGAAAACCCGCCAGATGACCTGGGGGTGCTGTAGCCGGCCCTCCTGGGTACGCCGGAACCAGGTGTCGGCCAGGGCGGCGAAAGAGCCGGTTGTTGCAGTACTCCTGTTGAGAACCCTCTGTTGCCGCCTGGTGGTGGAAATATCCTCGCCCCCGGCCACCCGTTCGCGAAGCTCTTCGGCCACCTTGCGGGCCCGCTCGAGAGGGTAATCAGCCTGGGGGCCGATGGTGTATTCTCGGCGTTTGCCGTCCAGCCGATAGCGGAGGACCCAGGCGGCGTAGCCCCCGGCGCTGATGGTCAGGGTCAGGCCGGCGCCGTCGGTGACGGCCCTGGGGCCGCCGGCTGCGATCAGGCTGCTGATCTCAAGGTCGGTAAGGGAATTACGTTTATGTCTGGGCATGGGCGGCCGTACCTGTGGGTGGAGCAGCTAAGCGCGCAAGCTACCCAAAAAGCTACCTAACCATAGCGGATTTAGGGCAATCCTGGAAGATGGGGCCGACAGAATAGGCGTCTCAAGTAGTTGATAATTAATTACTAAGCAGAGAGCTTCTCAGTTTTTCCAAAATTTACTCGATATTTTGAGCTTGCTCACGCATTTGTTCCACTAGCACCTTGATATCCACGGCTGCCTGGGTGGTACGGATGTCTTGGGACTTGGAGGACAGGGTGTTGGCTTCCCGGTTGAATTCCTGGATCAGGAAGTCCAGTCGGCGACCGATAGGCTCCTTGCTGTCCAGCACCTGGCGCATCTCGGTGAGGTGACTTTCCAGCCGGTCCAGCTCCTCGGCCACGTCCATTTTCTGGGCCAGTATCACCAGTTCCTGCTCCAGTCGTTCCTGGTCGATATCCTGGGTCAGCTTCTCCAGTTTTTCGACGATGCGGTTGCGAATGTGCTCGTGAACCTCGGGCAGGGTGGTTTTCACCTGGGCGACTTTCTCGGCGACGCCGTCACAGCGTTCCAGCAACATATCCCGGAGGCGGCCGCCTTCGGAAAGCCGCCCCTGGATCAACTGGTCCAGCCCCTGGTCGAGCAAGGTCGTGGCGTGACCGGCCAGGGGCGCCAAATCAAGCTTGGTCTCTGCGGTGACCCCCGGCCAGCGCAGCATTTCAAGCGGGCTGATTGCGGCCGGTTCGGACATCTTGCTACTGACGTGTTCAGCCAGTTCCACCAGGCCTGCGAGCATGTCCTGGTTGATTGTCGGCAACCCTGCGGCGCCCGCATTGGGACGGAAGCGAATGCTGCAGTCGACCTTGCCTCGGGTGAGGCGATTGGATACTTGCTGACGCAACGCGGCCTCGTGAGCGCGCAATTCCTCGGGCAGTCTCAGTTGCAGGTCCAGGAAGCGGTTATTTACGCTGCGAATTTCGCAGGTAAGGCTGCCTAGATCGGTTTCGAGTTCGCAACGCGAGAATGCGGTCATGCTCTGGGTCATAGTAAGGTGCCTTGGGCGCTTTCGACGTCAGTTTGTAAAGTCAGTGGGGCAAGTGTCCTTGAGCAGGTATAATGCGCGCTTTCGGCCCTGATGCCCCGGGCGGACAGTGTAACTGTTTAGACCAGACGAGGAATACCTCTTGAAGTTCGAATGCGCGGAAATCAGCCTGGTCGGTACGCGAGAAGAAAACCAGGATCGTGTGTCTGTCCTGGTTGGCCAGAATTCCTGCCTGATGGTTGTAATGGACGGCATGGGCGGGCATGCAGATGGTGCAATTGCCGCACAGGAAGCGTTGAAATCCGTCGTGGAGTCATTCAATGGGACTACCCAGCCGATATTCGATCCGATAGGGTTTTTGCACCGGGCGGTTGGCAAGGCCCATGGTCGTCTTGTTGATCTGGGCAAGGAACTCCAGGTCGACGCCAGGCCCCGGGCCACCTGCGCCATCGTATTGTTTCAGGAAGGCGTGGCTTACTGGGCCCATGTGGGTGATAGCCGCATTTATCACTTGCGTGGCGGTGAGATCATCGAACGCACCCGGGATCACAGCCACGTGGAGTTATTACTCAGGGAAGGCGTGATTTCCGAGAAGGAAGTGCTTACCCACCCCATGCGCAATTTTGTGGAATGCTGCCTGGGTGGCGACGATTCATTGCCTGAAATGAGTGTTACCCGTCGCAAGGCGGTGAAAGCCGGCGACTTGTTACTGGTGTGTTCCGACGGTTTTTGGTCCGGGTTACCGGAGGCGAACATCGCCAGTTTGTCCGGTGTTGCGATAGACCAGCTGGAAAAAGCCCTGGAAGACCGGGCACTGGCTGCAGTGGAAGCCAATCTGCCCCATGCCGATAATACGACGGTCGCCGCGGTGAGTTGCCAGGATTCCTGACCCACGTCGCCTGCCGGTTCTACCCGAATTTTTTTATCGTCCGACAACAGTGCCGGGCGACACAGTCTACCCATCACAGGAGTTTCCATGCGTCCAAGTGGCAGAGCCCCCGATCAACTGCGCGACATCCGGTTTCAGCGCAATTTTACCCGTCATGCCGAAGGGTCCGTGCTGACCTGCTTTGGTGATACGCAGGTGCTGGTTACCGCCTCGGTGGAAGAGCGTGTCCCGGGCTTCCTGCGGGGTACGGGCCAGGGCTGGGTGACCGCTGAATACGGCATGTTGCCGCGTTCCACCCATACACGAAATGCCCGGGAGGCCGCCCGGGGCAAGCAGGGTGGCCGCACCCTGGAAATTCAGCGTCTCATCGGCCGTTCCTTGCGGGCGGTGATGGACATGCGGGCCCTGGGCGAGCGTACCGTCACTATCGACTGTGACGTATTGCAGGCAGATGGCGGCACTCGAACCGCATCCATCTCCGGTGGCTACGTGGCACTGGTGGACGCCATGAATGTGTTGATCAAGAAAGGTCGCCTGAAGCGCAATCCCATCCACGGCCACGTGGCAGCGGTGTCCGTGGGTATGTACAAGGGTGAAGCAGTGCTGGACCTGGATTACCCCGAGGATTCCGAGGCGGAAACCGACATGAACGTCGTCATGAATGATGCTGGCGGCTTTATTGAAGTCCAGGGTACGGCCGAGGGACATGCGTTCCGCCGGGATGAGCTTGATCGCCTGCTGGACCTGGCCGCCATGGGGACCGACAAGATTGTTGAAGCCCAGTTGGCAGCGTTGGCGGGCTAAAAGATGGCAGGCGAAAAAACCCGAGTCGTGCTTGCTACCGGTAATCCGGGGAAACTCAGGGAAATGCGTGCCCTGCTGGCCGGGCTGCCCGTGGAAGTGGCCCCCCAGAGCGAGTTCGATATTGAGCCCGCCGAGGAAACCGGCCTGAGTTTTGTCGAGAATGCCCTGATCAAGGCGCGCCACGCCTCGGCCCACACGGGCCTGCCGGCCATTGCCGATGATTCGGGTCTTGCGGTGGATGTGCTGGGCGGGGCGCCGGGTATCTATTCGTCGCGCTTCGCTGGAGAACAGGCCAGCGATCGGGACAATCTTCTGCAGTTGCTGGAGCAACTGAAAGACGTGGATGACCCGGACAGGGTAGCCCGATTTCACTGCCTGGCGGTCTGGGTCAGTCATGCAGAGGACCCGGTGCCCCTGATTTGCCAGGGCGCCTGGGAAGGCCGGATTGCCCAGCAGCCAAGCGGCGAGGGCGGGTTCGGCTATGACCCGGTGTTCCTGCTGCCAGATGGACGGACCGCGGCCCAGCTGGCGAAGGAAGAGAAGAACCGTATCAGCCATCGCGCCCAGGCCATGAACTGCCTGGTAGAGAAACTGACCGTATTGCTGGGTCGGGGCTAGAGCGTAGCGACAGCCATGAGCGACCCGATTCCGCTGGCCTTATATGTTCACCTGCCCTGGTGCATACGAAAGTGCCCCTATTGCGACTTTAACTCCCGGGCCCTGAAAGGAAGCCTGCCGGCGCAAGCCTATACCCAGGCCCTGATCAGGGATTTTCGGCTGGGCATTGCAGAGCTGGATGGACGTCAGGTGGAGACAGTATTCTTTGGCGGGGGCACTCCCAGCCTGTTTCCCGCGCCCTTGATTGCCCAGCTGTTGACGGTGTTCCGGGAAGAGTATCCGCTTAGCCCCGAGGCGGAAATCACCCTGGAGGCCAATCCTGGAACCCGCGAAGGCATCGATTTCGACGCCTTGCTGGAGGCAGGGGTCAACCGCTTGTCGGTGGGCGCCCAGACTTTCGATCCTGACATGCTGAGCCGGCTTGGCCGGATTCACACTGGAGACGATATTCCCCGGACAGTGGAGCAGGCGCGGCAGGCCGGCTTTGGCAACATCAACCTGGATATCATGCATGGCTTGCCGGGACAGCTTCCGGCCATGGCAGCCAATGACCTGGAGCAGGCATTGGCCTTGGAGCCGGAGCATCTGTCCTGGTATCAGCTGACCATAGAGCCCAATACCGTATTCGACGCCGATCCTCCGGAGCTGCCCGGCGAGGAGATACTCTGCGACATCCAGGACCGGGGCGGAGAGATTCTTACCGGTGCCGGGTTTGTGCAATACGAGGTATCCGCCTGGTCGCGGTCTGGCGATGAATGTCTCCACAATTTGAATTATTGGCGGTTTGGTGACTACCTGGGAATAGGGGCCGGCGCCCATGAGAAGCTCACCCTGGACAGCGGAGTCGTGCGCAGCGCCCGGTGGCGTAATCCGGACAGGTACCAGCAGAAGCTTGCCGAGGATCAACGCTCAGTGGAGCGCAGAGAGCCCCGGGGCCAGGAACTGGTTTTTGAATTCATGCTCAATGCCTTGCGGCTGCGCGAAGGGTTCTCCCTTGATTTGTACTCCCACCGCACCGGCCTGGGTCCAGAGACGATTTTGCCCCGCCTTCAGCGGGCAAGGCAGCGGGGACTGATGGAAACATGGGGATCTGACGGTTGGCGCCCAACCGACCTGGGCTTCCGTTTCCTAAACGATTTGCAGCTGTTGTTTCTGGATGACGTCGCGCAGGGATGAGAGGAGGTGCGGTTTGCCTGTTTCAACACTGGCCGGCGGAGCGTGAAAATCGACGCCATGAGAGCTTGTTGCAGAGGCCTGTCCGTGCGCTCACAAGGTGCTGTTTTTACAGGATTCACCAGACTCCCGGGGGGATTTACTAACAGAGCGGGCCGAAAACCCCGGGACCAGGCGATAACCGCTGAACACCGCCGGGCGGGCAAGCAAGGGCCGCTATAACTCCTTGAAAAATAAGACGAATATTCAGTGGTTAATTAATGTCCAATGGTTCAGGAACATCGAAAAACCGGCTCCGAAATGCATTTTCCCAGTATTAATTCACAGAGTTATCCACAGGTTTTGTGGATAATTAATAAAGTTGGATACAGGTCGATTATTGCTTGGCTAAGTTAAAGTTAAATGTGAAGATACTAGGTGCAAGTTCTTGATGTTTGATTGAGCTGTAATCCGGGCTTGTCAGATGTTCAGGTAAACGTTACACTTCGCGCCCTTTTATAGGCTGAGGCTGGACGGGAAACGTCATGAAAGCGGATATCCACCCGGAATACAAAGAAATCAAGGTTATTTGCAGCTGTGGCAATGACTTCACCACTCGCTCCACTCTTGGAGAAGAGTTGCACGTGGAAGTGTGTTCTCAGTGCCATCCCTTCTATACTGGCAAACAGAAAATCCTGGATGCCGGTGGACGAGTGGACAAATTCCGTCGCAAATACGGAATGGCCGGCAAGTAGTACCGCTGACCAAAAACCTGATTTTTCAGGAAAAGGCGCCCTTCTACGGGCGCCTTTTTTTATTCCTCCAAACGCCGTCCCGTATCCTCGGGCTCGTGCTGACAGCTCATCAGAGCGTGGCTAATACTGATTGTCTCTGCGAGGGTGCTAGTCTAGTGTCTGAGCCGGACGTGTGGGGGTTCCCCGCTGCACGGCTGGCCTGCGTTGCGGGCCCTAATGACTGACGACAACCAGGCGCGACTTAAACTGGATGAGACCGCTTGGGCGGGTACTATCCCGCCCGGGTGGAGCCCTGAAATTTGCATGACAGGAAGCCGAGTATGACCGACAAGACATTTTCTCTCACAAATAACAGCACGGGTGACTCCGTTGAATTGCCAGTTCGCCAGGGGACCATGGGTCCGGATGTGGTGGACATCGGCACTCTTTATCGAAATCACGGCGTATTCACCTTCGATCCGGGATTTGTGTCTACCGGTAGCTGTGAAAGCCAGATCACCTATATCGATGGCGAGAAAGGCGTCTTGTTGTACCGCGGCTACCCGATCGAACAGCTTGCCGGCAAGTCTAATTTCATCGAAGTGGCGTATTTGCTGCTGTACGGTGAATTGCCGTCCAAGACCCAGTTGAGCCAGTTCAGCGGGTCGATCACCCATCACACGATGATTAATGAGACCCTGTTGCGCTTCTTCAACGGGTTCCATTACAACGCGCACCCGATGGCCATGGTCTCGGGCGTTATCAGCTCCATGTCGGCCTTCTATCATGATTCCATGAAGATCGATGATCCGGTGCATCGCGAGATCTTTGCCCACCGCGTCATCGCCAAGATTCCGACGGTCGCGGCAGCCGCTTACAAGCACTCTATGGGACAGCCGTTCATTTACCCGCGCAATGACCTGGATTACTGCAGCAACCTGCTGAACATGTTCTTCTCGGTTCCCTGCGAGCCTTACGAGATCAACCCGGTTGCTGCCGAGGCTATTGACCTGCTGTTCATCCTGCATGCAGACCATGAGCAGAATTGCAGCACCTCCACAGTGCGGCTGGCCGGAAGTTCCGGCGCCAATCCCTACGCGGCCATTGCCGCTGGCGTTTCAGCTCTGTGGGGCCCGGCTCACGGCGGTGCAAACGAAGCTGTGCTGAAGATGCTGAATGAAATCGGCTCGGTTGAGAATATTCCGAAGTTCGTGGCCCGGGCCAAGGACAAGAACGATCCCTTCCGCCTGATGGGCTTCGGGCATCGCGTGTACAAGAACTTTGATCCGCGTGCCACACTGATCCGCGACATGTGTCACAAGGTTCTCAAGGCCACCGGCGGTGACGCCAATGGCCCGCTGTTCGAACTGGCCCTGGCCCTGGAAGAAGTTGCGTTGAAGGACGAGTACTTTATTGAGAAGAACCTGTACCCGAACGTGGACTTCTACTCTGGCATTATTTACCGGGCGCTGGGCATACCCGTGTCCATGTTCACGGTGATGTTTGCCGTTGCCCGCACCGTGGGTTGGGTTGCTCACTGGCTGGAAATGATCTCTGATCCACAAGGTCGCATCGGTCGTCCGCGCCAGCTGTACACCGGCGCCTCCTTGCGCGATTACGTTCCCGTATCAAGCAGGGATTAAGTATCAGACCTGTGTCAGGGCCTGGACCTCAGCGGTCCGGGCTCTGCGCATGGGCTTGCCATCCACCGGGCTCAGGGGTGCCTCACGCACCGCGTCTGTAGGAAAGGCAACAATTTCAAAACCCACATCGCCCGCCACGAACACAAAGCACGGGTAGCTGTTGCTCCTGTCTCCGGCGTAGCGCATCTGTCGCTCTCCGCTATGGTAGGGAATGTCGTGTTGAAGTAGCGCCAGGGCTATTTGTTCAGGAGTGTCGGTAAACAGGTGCAGCTGCACCTCGGAATGGGAGTGGGCCGTTCCGGTCAGAACCGGGCCCACCAGCTGGGGATTAAACTGGTCCAGCATTTTCATGGCCTGGAAAGCGGCCTGCCGCAGCCTGGAGATGGCGCTGCGGTGTTCATCCCCGCCGAACAGGCGCTGGTATTCCACCAGTGCCTCCTCTATTTCCCGATTGCTTGGCAGGGCGTTTTCCGGAGCGCCAAGGCGCTCTGCGGCCTTGCGTTTTGCCAGGTGAAAATCGGCCAGCGATTGCTGGGCCATGATCCTGGCCGCTTCCAGGGCCACGGCCTGGCGCATCTGATCTTTTCTTAGCGTGGATCGCTTTGCCATCGCGCTCTCTCAGCCCTGCCCGGAGTCGCTAGAACAGGGGGTCGTCATCCTTGTTCTTGTCATCGTCAGACAGGTTAAAGGGGTTTTCATCCCCGGGACTCTCGTCGATGCTGGTGCTCTTGCCAGGAACCATGTTCTCACGAAATGTTTCGAAAATAGCATTGCGATCCCCGGCGGCGGCCAGCTTGCCTGTCTGAGGATCGATGCGTACGGTAACCAAGCCGGCCGGTGGCTCAAGGGGGTGCTCCCGGGTTCCAGCCAGCGCTTCTCGCATGAAATAAATCCACAGCGGGAGTGCTGTGCGACCACCTTCCTCGCGGCGACCCAATGAACGTTGCTGATCAAAACCTACCCAGGCGGTGGCGACAAGGTCCGCATTGAATCCGCTGAACCAGGCATCGCGCCTGTCGTTGGTCGTGCCGGTCTTGCCAGCGATGTCCTGGCGCTTCAGCTCCCGGTACGCCCGCACGCCTGTGCCGCGCTGGATCACGCTACGCATCATGTCGTACACCAGGTATACATTCTGGGGATCCACCGCCAGGGGGGCCATGTTTACCAATCCCTGGTCGGCGTAGTCCTCGCCAACCACGCTGGTTTCCAGACGGTTTTCCTCTACCCCGGCGGGTTGTTCAACCGGGGCGCTTTCCGGTTCGCTGTCCGGTCCAGGAAACAGCCCGAAATCGTCATTGATAGCGGCTGGCGGCTGGTCCGCTACGGCGCCGGCTTCTGTGGTCTGGTCTACCTCGGTGACCGGCGACTCGGTGCAGCCCGGGCAGACGACCATGGGGTTGGCCTCAAATATGATGTCGCCGGCAACAAGTTGTACCCGCTGGGTGTAGTAAGGCTCTGTGCGGTAGCCACCACTGGCAAGTACCGAGTAACCCGAGGCCATCTGAAGGGGTGTCAGGTTGGCGCTGCCCAGCGCCAGTGACAGGTCCCTGGGTAACTCGGACCGCTTGAATCCAAAGCCCTCGACATGTCGCAGGGTTTTGCTGATGCCCACGGCACGGAGCAGCCGGATGGAGACCATGTTCCTGGAGCGCACCAGTGCTTCACGCATACGGGTGGGCCCGAAGAAGCGACCACTGTAATTCTCGGGCCGCCATGATCCTTCCAGGGTGGCGTCCTCAAACACAACGGGGGCGTCGTTAATGACGCTGGCCGCGGTGAAGCCGTTTTCCAGTGCAGCAGAGTAGATGAAGGGTTTAAAAGACGATCCCGGTTGGCGTTGCGCCTGGGTCGCCCTGTTGTACTTGCTTTGGTAGTAGTCGTAGCCGCCGACCAGTGCGGACACAGCGCCGTCCCTGGGGTCCATGGCCACCAGGCTGGCCTGTGCCTCGGGCAGTTGGCCGAGTTGCCAGCTGCCGTCAGCCAATTGCATCAAGCGAACGATATCCCCGACCGCCACCACCTGGGCGGCCGTCTCCGGTGCCGGGCCCATGGTGTTTTCATCAATGAACGGCCGTGCCCAGGCGAGCCCGGCCCAGGCAACAGTGACCTCACCGAGGCCGCCCAGATAAACCCGGGCAGCCTTGTCCTCGACCCCGGTCACCACTCCCGGGACCAAGTGGGAGGTTTCCCGATAGGGGTCCAGCAGTCCTTCCAGTTCCTGTTCGGGGTGCTCCAGAGAAAGACTGACCTGTCCGATGGGGCCTCGATAACCGTGCCGGCGGTCATATTCCAGAAGCGTCTGCCTGACCGCGCGGTTGGCGGCGGTCTGCAAGCGGCTGTCCAGTGTGGTAGTGACCAGGTAACCCTCGGTATAGGCCTCACGACCGTACTTTTCGAGCATGTCACTGCGAACCATTTCGGCGACATAAGGCGCTTCGGTCTCGATATTGGCTCCATGCAGTGATGCCCGGGGGCGCTCTCCCATGGCTTCGTCGTATTCTTCCTGGGAGATATATTTCAGTTCCAGCATGCGGCGCAGCACATATTCCTTGCGTATTTCCGCACCGGCCGGGCTGGTAACGGGGTTGTTTCGAGACGGCGCGGTGGGCAGCCCGGCAATAGTCGCGATTTCTGCCAGGCTCAGCTTGTCCAGGCTTTTGCCATAGAAGACCTCTGCCGCGGCGGCCACCCCATAGGCCCTCTGACCCAGGAAAATCTTGTTCAGATAGAGGGTGAGGATTTCCTTCTTGCTCAGTTCACCCTCAATCCGCAGTGCCAGGAATATTTCCCTCATCTTGCGGACATACGTTTTTTCAGGAGTCAGGAAGAAGTTACGCGCCAACTGCATCGTAATGGTGCCACCGCCCTGTCTGCGCTCGCCGGTTACCACAAGGAAGAAGGCCGCACGAACCAGGCCCTGGTAATCCACGCCCGGGTGTTCGAAAAACCGATCGTCCTCTGCCGCTAGGAAGGCCTGGATAAGCCTGGGAGGAATTTCATCGTGGCGGGCCGGAATGCGCCGCTTTTCGCCGAATTCAGCGATCAGGCGGCCGTCGCGGGTGTAGACCCTCAAGGGTACTTGCAGCCGAACCTCCCGCAGGCTTTCC
>JBFFTZ010000030.1:0-14521 GCA_041571575.1 Gammaproteobacteria bacterium
GAAGGCGGCGGTGAGGAAAAAGCCCACCGCGTTATGGCCATACCACCACTGGACCATGGCATCGATGACGCCGGGATAGGCCGAGTAGGATTTGGTTGCATCCACGGGTATAGCGAGGCTGTTGACGATATGCAGCACGGCCACGGTGATGATGAATGCCCCGAAGAACCAGTTGGCGACGTAGATATGTTTTATCCGGCGCTTGACGATAGTGCCGAAAAACACGACCCCATAGGATACCCAGACCACGGCAATCAGCAGGTCGATTGGCCATTCCAGTTCGGCGTATTCCTTGCCCTGGGTTAGCCCCAGGGGCAGGGTAATCGCTGCAAGCAGTATCACCAGTTGCCAGCCCCAGAAGGTAAATGCAGCAAGCTTCTCAGCGAACAGTCGCACATGGCAGGTGCGCTGGACGATATAATACGAGCAGGCAAAAATTGCTGAGCCGCCGAATGCGAAGATGACCGCATTGGTATGCAACGGGCGCAGCCTGCCGTACGACAGCCAGGAGATTCCGGCAGTCAGGTCAGGCCAACGCAGTTGTGCGGCAATAATAACGCCCATCAGGAACCCGACGATTCCCCACACCACTGTCATGATGGTGAATTGTCGAACGACGGTGTCGTTATAGGTATTGATTTTGTCCATGCGGATGCCCTTCTCTGGGAGCAGATGGTTAACCGGGTACTCAGCCAAATCCATTCATTGAAGGGTGTAGTAACCCCTGGCCAGTTAAACTGAGACTAAATTCGAATGCTATTTGAGCTAACATTTCACAAACATAAGGGATTGTACGACTTGGAGCCAACTAATTTCCATGTGCCCCGGGACGGATCGGGCTGATAAGGTGAATCTGAATTGCGAGGCGTTTCTATTATGATTTACAACTCATCCGAATCTCGAATAGCCGGATTGCTGTTACTTGTGCTCCTGGTGACTGGTTGCGTGGGTCGTCCGACCCTGGTTGCCCCGGAACTTGAGGCGGCAGGCGTTCGTTTGCAGAGCGTCGGGCTTTTGCAGCAACAGTTCCTGGTGACCCTCAGGGTTTACAACCCCAATACAGTTCCCCTGCCCATCAAACATATCGAGTACAGGTTCGCCCTGGGCGGGAACCAGATGGCCCAGGGAGAGTCGGCGGTTTCGTTTTCGATTCCCTCTCATGAGTCGAAGGAGTTCGACTTGCGGATGCGGACCGATCTACTTTCAAGCATTCGTAGCTTGCAGAAATGGCTTTCCGGGTCTCCCGGGGACATCGAATACGAATTGTCCGGCAAGGTTAAGGTGGACATTCCCTTCGTCACGCCATTCCCGTTTGAGCAACGGGGCAGGATTCCTCTGTCCCTGGAGCAATGACGGGCGGAACCATTTTGCTGGGGACGATGTCTCAGTTATTGAATTCGCGTTTTCAGGTGTTGGTATGAGCAGTGAATCCAGCCAGGTAAACTGGCCAAAAAGAATCATTTTTTCTGTTCTGGGCGGGGCCTTGTTGCTGGCGGGCATCGTGATGATCGTCTTGCCGGGCCCGGCTATTATTTTTATTCCGGCAGGCCTGGCCCTGCTGTCTGTGGAATATGATTTCGCGCGCAATTGGCTGCTTCGCATGCGTCGCTGGCTTTCTTCCCGGGCTCGGCGCCGGAGAATGCCCGAATTATACTGATTAAATATACAGTTAATTTTGTTAGAATAATCAAACTGTATATTAAAACATGGGTATTTATCCAGCTTCAGGTCGGCAGGATACCAGTGTACCCATGTCCGCTGCGTTGATACCCTTTCCCTTCTCAGGTGCTAGTTCACGCGACCAGGCGATACAGTGGCATAATCGCTGATTGCCGGCGTGACCGGCCTGCCTATATCAGAACGTGAGGCCTACCAGGGAATGTACACCGGGTTAACGATGTGTCGTGGTGACACACGGCACGGATTATTTTTGCGGTTCGTCGTTGCTGCCATGTTTCTGGCTTCGGGCAGTGCCTGGTCCCAGGACAAGCAGGTGTTCGGCTATCTTGAAAAAGTCATGGTATCCAAGGCGGGCGTGATTCTGGAAGGAAAGTTGGACACCGGCGCTGATACTTCGTCACTACACGCAGAAAATATCAAACGCTTCCGCCGGGCTGGAGAGCGTTTTGTCCGCTTTCAGGTTCGTGATGAAGAAGGTGAGTTAATTACCCTCGAACGTCACCTGGCGAGAATTGCACGAATCCGGCGCCATGATGGTGATTACCAGCGCCGGCCAGTAGTTGAAATGTCAGTCTGTATTGGCGCAGTCAAGCGCAGGGTCGAGATTAACCTTATTGACCGCAGCGGTCTTGATTTTCCTTTTCTGCTTGGCCGCAGCGCAATGGAGGGTGCCATGGTAGTCGATCCTGAACGTACATTTACTGTAGAGCCCAGTTGCGAACAAAAGTGAATGGACGAGTGAATAGGCGACACACATTTATTCTTGCTGCCTGCCTGTTTTTGGCGGGTGCCAGTTTGTTTCTGTACAAGGTCCGCACCCTGGGCCTTCCCCTGGATGCCGCCCAGGAAACCGAGGTATGGACCATGGAAGCCCACGTGTCCTTTCACCGCGATTCTGTTGGCGCGGCGAAAGCACACTTGCGAATTCCGGAAAACCCTTTTGGTTACCGGATAGCCAGCGAGAATTTTGTTTCCCGGGGCTATGGACTCACGGTGGATGAACGCGCCAATGAGCGACAGGCCTTGTGGGCGGTGCGCAAGGTGGCGGGCGAACAGTCTCTGTATTACCGCTTGTCGGTTTACGCGGATCCGACCCGCAAGGGGAACTTGCCGAAGCCCACATTCCCGAAAGTTCCCGAGCTTGAGGAGCCCTACTATTCGGCGATGATGGATTTAACCTCTCACGTCCGCGAACAGTCCGCCGATATCCTGACTTTCACCTCGGCGCTGCTGCGCAGGCTGAATGACCCTACACCGGAAGAGAATATCAGCCTCTTGCGGGCCGGCGCGCGGACTCCCATGCAGCGGTCCAAGCTGGCGGTAACCTTGCTGGCCGGCGCACGCATCCCGGCGGAAATCGTGCAGTGCGTGCGATTGGGTGAGGATAGGCGGTTGGCAGATGTGTTGCCCATGCTTGCGGTGCATAACGGTGATGAGTGGATTTACTTTGATCCGCAAACCGGGGAGCTTGGTTTCCCCTCTGATTTGTTTCCCTGGGTCTGGGGCAGCAAGCCCCTGATTGACGTCTCCGGTGGACGCGGAGACATGGTTGAATTCTCGGTGGTGCGCAGTTTGCAGCCGACCATGGAAATTGCCCAGGAAAGGGCTGCGTCGCTGGGTTCGAAAATTCCTGAATTTTCGTTGCTGGCGCTGCCCCTTCGTACCCAGTCCGTATACGGGGTAATCGTGATGATTCCCCTCGGCGCACTGCTGGTTGTGCTGCTCAGAAATTTTATCGGGATTCGCACCGTGGGTACCTTCATGCCGGTGCTGATCGCCATCGCCTTTCGCGAGACCCAGCTGTTGGGCGGCCTGCTGTTTTTCACTTTGATCATCGTGGTCGGCCTGGCCATTCGGGCTTACCTGGAGCACCTGCGTCTGCTCCTTGTGCCGCGACTTGCATCGGTGTTGACGGTGGTTGTCATTCTTATGACCCTGGTCAGTATTGCCAGTCATCGCATGGGTGTGGACACCGGCTTGTCGGTTGCGCTGTTTCCAATGGTTATCCTGACCATGATGATTGAGCGTATGTCCGTGACCTGGGAAGAGCTCGGCGCCAAGGATGCGATTACCGAGGGCATAGGCACCATGATGACCGCGGTACTGATTTACCTGGTGATGGGAGTCACGGTGCTCAGGCATGTGCTGTTTGTGTTTCCGGAACTGCTGTTGCTGGTACTTGCCGCGACCCTGCTTGCCGGACGCTACACGGGCTTCCGCCTGACCGAATACCGTCGTTTTAAAGCCATGGCAGCCGACCAGTGAGCCTGCTGCCCGATCTGAAGTCTGCCGGTGTCATGGGTATTAATTCCCGTAACGGGGACTACATCATGCGCTACAACCCGAGGCGACTGTTTCCGCTGGTAGATGACAAGCTCACCAGCAAGGAACTGGCTATACAGAATGGTTTGCCCGTTCCCGAGTTGTACGGTGTGATCAGGATGCTCCACGACATTCGCAAGTTTGAGCAGCTTGTCGCGGGTAAGGAAGACTTCGTTCTCAAGCCGGTGCATGGCAGCGGTGGTAACGGCATCATGGTCATCGGCGGCCGCAGCCGCGAACGCTACAGGACAACTACCGGCCGAATCCTGACCCGGGATGAAATTGCCCACCACATGGAAAACACCCTGGGCGGACAGTTCAGTCTTGGGGGTCAACCCGACCAGGTATTGATTGAATACCGGGTAAAGTTCGACCCGGTTTTTGATCACGTGAGTTACCTGGGCGTACCGGATATTCGAATAATCGTGTTCAAGGGCGTACCGGTCATGTCCATGATCCGTCTTCCAACCCGCAGCTCCGATGGAAAGGCTAACCTGCACATGGGGGGGGTCGGCGCAGGTATCGATATGCGTACCGGCATCACGACCAACGCCGTGGTGGGTACCAGCCCGGTGCACGAACATCCGGATACCGGATCGCCGGTGGTTGGTCTCACGATGCCTCATTGGGAGGCCATGCTGGATATTGCCGCGCGCTGTTACGAGATCACCGGCCTGGGTTACCTTGGGGTGGACTTGGTGCTGGACGCAACCCTGGGTCCGTTGATCCTGGAGATGAATGCCAGGCCGGGGCTGAATATCCAGATCGCCAATGCGGCCGGCTTGCTGCCCAGGCTGCATTTTCTTGAGTGTCTTGAGCTGGACGGACTATCAGTGCCAGAGCGCATTGCGCTGGGCAAAGAGGCGACCAACCGGGATCCCCGGGAAATTACCCGGATGGCGGTGGCCTGAAGGCGCTGTTACCAGGCCGGCGTTCGCCGGGAGCCAGCATCTACCCGGGTTGGCAAAGCGTTTTCTTACCCGATGGGGTGCACCGGGGAACGCAATTACCAGTTCTTGCTGCTTTTCTCGTGCAGGGCATCGCCATCGCGCTCTACCATCAGCGCGGCAATTTCCTGTTCCTCGGCTATCGCAAGACCCTTCTCGCCCATGGCAAGCAATGCTGTTGCCCAGCCGTCGGCCAACATTGCGGACCTGGCTCGCACGCTGACTGAGGCAATCTTGTGGCTCACCGGGTGGCCGGTTAGAGAGTTCAGCGTGTGACTGTAAAGGACACCGTCCTGCATGAAAAAATTCCGGTAGTCGCCGCTGGTGGCGATAGCCATGTCTTCAATGGCGACCACTTCCAGTAGTGCCCGGTCACCGGGGATGGGGCGTTCGACCGCGATGCGCCATGGATTGCCCTCGCGGTTGTAGCCGGCGGCCTTCAGGTCGCCGCCGATCTCCACCATGTAATGGTTGATGCCGTGCTGGATGAGCACCTGGGCAGCCTGGTCAACACCGTAGCCCTTGGCGATGGCAGAGAGGTCTACGTGCAGGGACGGATCGCTTTTTCGCAGGCCGGGGGGCTCCTGACGAACTTCCAGTTTCTGGTAGCCCACATGGCTGAGTGCCTCGGCGATTTCCTCATCGCTGGGGCGCCCGTTTACATCCAGGCGCGGACCGAATCCCCAGATGTCTACCAACGGCCCAACTGTGATGTCGAAAGCACCGTCGGTTTTGCGTGAAATCTCCTGGGCCGCCGCCACCACGATGGCCGTGTCCTCCGAGACATGTACCCAGTCTGTGCTGTCTGAGCGATTGAACTGGCTGAGTTCCGACTCGGGGCGGTAAGTCGACATCAATGCCTCGACCCTTTCTATTTCCGCGGCCAGCGCGGTGGCCAGCTCATCCCGGGTGAAGTCAGTCGGAGGATGAGAGATCCGGACGGTATAGGAAGTGCCCATGGCACTGCCCTCAATCATCCAGTCCTCGGGCTGGGAACACGCAGCCAGCACGCCGAGCAGTACGACAAGGCCTGCTGCCCTTAGAGATCCGCCAAGCCCGCTCACTTGCGAGGCTCTATGCGAGTATCTTGCGGAAAAATTCATGGTGTTGCTCCACGGTTTGACTCACGTTGAAATGGCTGTCGATCCGGGCCCTGGCTGCCGCACCCATGCGTTCGCGCAGAGGCTTATCCCGGTATAGACGTTCGACTGCCTCGGCGATTGCCGTGGCATCCCCGGGCTGAACGATAATGCCCGACTCACCGTCCACCACAAGCTCCGCGCTACCGCCGGTGTCCGAAACCACCGGTGCGACGCCGTATGCCATCGCCTCAATGACTGTCTTGGGCAGGCCCTCCCGCTTCAGGGATGCCAGTACTGATACCTGGCAGGCGGCAACGATTGCCGGAGCGTCGCTGCGATGGCCGGCCAGCACGATGCGGTCCCGGCAGGGGTTCTTGTTGACCAGCGCCTGGATCTCGGGTGAATCCATTCCGCTGCCCACAATCAACCACCAGATCGGAAGGTCGGTTGGCAGCTTGCCGGCAGCCTCAATCAAGGTGGGAACGCCCTTGCGGGGCCGATTATTGGCGACTGAGACGACAACGAATGCGTTCTCGGGTATTCCAAATTCCTTCAGGTCCGCGGGGCTTTCCTTGTACCAGTCCAGGCTGTGGCCCTTGTAGATGGCCACTACGTTCTCGGGATGGCGTACCTGGGTGCGCAAGTCGTCCCGGGTGGCCCGGGAAACGCAAACAATATTGTTTACCCTTGGGTGCAGGTGGGTCAGGTAGGCCGTCGGATCCCAGCGCGAGATGTTACCGGTCTGGCCGCGATAGGTGACCAGTTTGACTGGGAGACCAATTGCCGCAAATGCAGTGTTGGCGATGGCCTTGTTGTTGAAGGCATAGACGATGTCGAAGGCCTGCTCGCGTAGCTGGCGCCGCATGAAGCGTATAGCTGCCCAGCTGATTTTTGACCTGGGTACGTAATCAATTACCCTGACGCCCGCCGCTCGCATGGGTTCACGGTAAATCGAATCTCCCTGGGTCATCACCGTGACTTCGACGCCAGCTCGTGCAAGGCCGATAAATATTTCGGCCTCTGGTCTGATGCTGTTCAGACTGTCGCTTTGATTCGTGATGCAGAGAAGTTTCATTGTCGATTCACATATGTCGGTTGGCAGTGACGTCGGGCGAACTACCGACAGGCTATAGCTGTCAGTGATGGTTTCCAAGTGCCGTGGGCGGCGTTGGCCTAGTTCTCGGGCCTGGCGCGACGAACTATTGCGCTCGCAAGGCGCATAGGCGCCTCGGGATCCATGCGCAAGTACATGGATGGCTCAACCAGTTCCAGTTCCATTACTTCGAAGTCCCCGTCCGGATTGCGAATCATGTCTGCTCGCCCGTAAAGGGGGCGCACGCTCAGTGCTCGGACAGCTTCGCTGGCGCGCGTCACTAACAGGGCTTCTGGCTCGACCAGGGCGATGTCCGCGCCGTGTTCTTCCTGTGAACGAAAGTCGCCGGCTTTGGGAGTCTTGCGGATCGTGTGACTGATTTCGCCATCCACAAACATCACGGAGTATTCCCCTTCGCTTTGAATTGCGGTGCGGAAAGGCTGCACCATCGCCTGTCGGTGTTCGAAAACAGGTTCGATTTCTGGCCAGTCCTGCTCCAGGGTTCTCTTGTCCAATACGTGAGCGTGCTCCGCGTTAGCGCCTATCGCGGGCTTGATGACCATTTTGTCGCTGCCGTACTCATCGAATAGCGCCAGGATGTCGGCCTTTCTTGGCTTGTCCAGCCAGCGGGTGGGCACCACGCTTACATCGCGTTCATCCAGCCAATTGAGGTAGGACTTGTGCAGGTTCCAGCGTACCAGTTCAGGTGGATTGAACAGGGGAGTGCTGGAAGCCTCGATTTCGTCCAGTAAGGCCAGGAAGCGGGGTGCGTCAGTGGGGTAGTCCCAGGGCGAGCGAATCACCACTATCCCGTAGCGCGTCCAATCAGTACCCCGTGACCGCCAGGATATTTTTTCCACATCCCATCCCAGTTCCTTGAGCGCAGGAATCGCCAGGTCGTCGTCGCATACGAACCCTTCCATGCTGTCCATGGTGATGAAGGCGCAACGTTGGATCATCAGTTCTACTCGCTTGTCAGTGTGAGGCGGGGGGTTTTTAGGGTCAGTCCCAGCTTAGCCGGAAGGGGTCGGGATCTGATTCAAGAATGCGTTGCATAATGATCTGCTCGCGCTTTTCTATGCATTGAAGGAAATCCATGGCGCTGCCCATGGCCTTGAATGCACCGAAACCATCCTCAAGGAAATCATGCAGTGAACCGAAGCCCGCCATGTGTGCAGGACCGTGTGCCATGCGAATCAGAGCGTAAATAAGCGGGTAGTGAACAAGCTTGTCCAGGTCGCGCCCTGCTTCCAGCAACAGCTGTATTTGCCAGCGGCGGTCCTGTTCCCTGTCACTGCGTCGGTAGGCGTCCGCATAGCTATCACCATCGACCGGGGTGGCGGTGCCGATGAGCTGAACCATCTGTTGATCCAGATCCTGGCTCAGAACCTCCAGCTGTGCCGCCATCCTCAGAGTGTGCAGGGCGGGCTGGGGAAGCATTCGCTGCATGATGGGGTAGGCGCGTTGCAGCTGCATGTCCCTGGGAGTGAAGTCTCCCTCTCCGTAGAGCTGGGTAAGAAAAAACTCGACACCTTTCCGGTACCGTTCGCGGTCCTTCAAGTCCTTGTAGGTCAGGTCCAGCCTGCGAGTCTGCCAGCGCTGCAGTTCCGCCAGCTTGACCGATTCGGAAGAGCCTGGCGGCAAGGCTTCCCGCAATTGACGGTTGCGTTCGAATAACTGGTACAGGGACGCGTTGCGTATATCGAAGCTGCTCATTAACTCTTTCGGTCGCTATGTTCCGCCCAGAAGTTAGCACTCCATCGGGTGGTCTGCCTATATCGGATTATCGAAAACACGGCTTTTCATTTGCCGGGCGTGCGCGGACTGCGGGGCTTGTCAGTCCGATATCCCCTGTTTACTCTGTGAACCTGCTGACTTCAATGCCAGATTACCTGGGGGAATAACTTATGGATGATCTCGAACAGCGTTTTCAAGAGGCGGCCGCTAATAGCAAGAAACTCAGCGAGAGGCCTGATGATGACACTTTGCTGAAGATTTATGCGCTATATAAACAAGGCAGCGAGGGGGATGTTACCGGCGAGCGCCCGGGCTTTTTTGACTTCGTTGGTGCCGCGAAATATGACGCCTGGGATGCTATGCGTGGCAAGGACAAGGCCGCTGCAATGCAGGAATACATAGACCTGATTGAGCGGCTAAGGGCTTAGTCCACTCCGCCCGATTTGTCGGTTTTTTTGGGCCTGGTCTTTCGGGTTGCCGTGGGTTTGGCGGTGGTCTTTGGGTTTGCCTTGGTCTCCAGCTTGCTGATTCGCGCCCTCAGATCGTCAATCGTGCGCTCCATCTCGGCCAGCCTGGATTCACCGGGGACGCCCAGTTTTTCCAAGGCCCTTCCGACTCGATCCTGAAAAATATTCTCAAGGTTTTCCCAGTTTTCACCGGCATGCTTGCGCACCGTTTCGCTAACCGAGGCGGCGGCGTTCTTGAGTTCCTCGACTTCTGGTTTAATCGCCACGGGGTTTATGGATCCGCCGCGTTGCAGTCGCGCGCCCTCTGCGATTAGCGCCTCGAACAGCTTGGGACCTTCTTTTTGGGCCTTTGCCAGGGCACCCAGGCCCGCCAGCCAGATATGCGAGACCGAGTCAGGAATTGTAAATCCCGCCCCCGGGGTCGGTGCCGCCTTCGGGCCGGATTTACTTTGCAAGCTGGACAAGGTGCCTTTTTTCTTAACAGCCATAATGAATTCCTTTCTCAAGCCCCTGTACGGGAACGCTGGCCCAGGGCTTTGTTCCTGTGGAATAGTTTGACGCGTCGACAATATGAGGCAATGATCACTCCCCGGTAACCCGGCGAAAGCCCGGGATGATTTAATCCGGCCCAACTGGTTTCAATATTACAGGAGCAGCAGATGTCGAGCCATGACTGGAACGAGTTTCCCTACCCTGATTCAGCATTCGCATACGCGGGCGATACGCTTCGCCGTGGATGGGCTCGACTGCACCAGGGTGACTGCGAACCTTTCCCTGACAATGCCCGTGTGAAAGCGCTGCTCAAAGCCGGTCCTGATCTGGAGGGGTACCTGCCCGAAAACCTGGTTGGCAACACCAAGGCCATTGCCGAGGCGCTTCAGTCTGCCTGGCGCAACTTTCACAGTGGTCATTTCCAGAAAGCTTACGAGGAGGGCCTGGAGCTGGGTCCCCTGGGTGCGGTGGTTGCGGCAAAGGCCGCGGGAATTTACGCCACCTACCTGGAAGATGATGAGGACTTCGCCTCGACATTGTTCATGGACGCAGCGGAGCGCGCCGAAGAGGCGGCGGAACTGATGCCGCGGGAAGCGAATACTCATTACCAGCGGGCCTATAACCTGGGTCGATATAGTCAGGCCATTTCCATCGCCAAGGCCCTGAGCCAGGGCCTGGCGGGCAAGGTCAAGGAGAGCCTGGAAACCGTGCTTGAACTGTCGCCGGATCATTCAGAGGCCAACACGGCACTGGGCATGTTCCATTCCGAGGTGATTTCCAGTGTGGGCAGCGTGGTGGGTGGGCTCACCTACGGCGCCAAGCGCGATGCGGCGATTCGTTATTTCGAAAAATCCCTGGCGTTACATCCGGAATCGGCTATCGCCCATATGGAATATGCCAACGGCCTGCTTCTGTTGTTTGGCGACAAGCGTGAAGACGAGGTGGGTGAATTGTACAAGAAGGCCTCCGAATTTGAGCCCATGGACGCCATGGAAAAACTCGACGTTGAGCAGGCTCGCGCCGAACTGGAGTAATTCCCCCTCTAACTCGATTTCTTTTTTCGGGGTTTGCGCTTCGCCGTTGTTTTGGCCTTGGCTTCTTTCTTTGCTTCCCAGGGTCCGATCAGGGCCAGCATCATCAGTTTTTCAAATTCCTTGTTAAAACCGCCGGTCAGTTTCCAGGGATCGTCCACCAGTTCACTGTCGGCGATGATGCCGAAATGCACGCGGCCGTTGTAGCTGAGAATGCTTACCCCGACGCCGACCTTGCCCGTCTGGGGCACCCAGAACATCTGATCCACCAGTTCGTGACCTGCAAGGTACAGGGGTTCGCGGGGACCCGGCACATTGCTCATTACCGTGGAGGCCTTGCTGCTTAGCATGTCCAGGGCAGCGCTTTGAACCGCCGCGGGCGCCAGGCCCAGGGCCGCCAGTAGTCCCAGGGCAACCAAAGGCTGGTAGGAGCCTTTGAGCTCTTTCATGTTTTTATGTACAGCGTAGATCCTGTCTATGGGATTGGCGATGCCCACCGGCAGTTCAAGGAAAACCAGTCCAAAATGGTTGCCCAGTTTCAGCTCCTGTTCTGGCGGCCGCATGTTCACCGGCACCGAGGCTCGAATGCCCAGTCCATCAAGATTGTGCCCTTGCTCGCGCAGATAGTGACCCAGGGTGCCGGCGGCGCAGGACAGCAGCACGTCGTTGACGGTGCATCCCAGTGCCTTGCCCAATGCCTTGACCTCGGTCAGTGGCAGGGGAGCTGCCCAGGCCACCTGTTTGCGTCCGCCCAGGGGTTTCTTCAGGCAGGTGATCGGGTCATCACTCATCAAGGTGACCTTGGCCAGTTCGCTAGCCAGTCCCAGGCCGTGCATGGCCCAGTCGCTTGCCTGCCCGGGATCCATGGCGAGTTCCAGTCCGCCGGTCCACAATTTCTGGGTCGCACGCATGGAGCCTCGAACCAGGTCCCTGGCCGGCTCGTAAAGGCGAGCCAGGGGAGTGTTTGGTTTTTTCCTGGGCTTGCGCGAACGACCCTTGTTCGGCAGGTCGCCCTGGACGACAGCCAGTTTGTCGGTCATTGAGAGCATCACGCGAATCATTGCGATGCCATCGGCATAGGCATGATGAATCCTGTTAATCAGCGCGGTTCTGCCCCCGGCGCGCTCAACCAGATGGTATTCCCACAGGGGCTTGTTGGTAGGTAATGGCGTGCTGGACAGGTCGCTTACCAGGGCGGCCAGTTCCCGTTCCCCTCCCGGTTCGGGCAGGGACAACTCATGAATGTGCCTGTCCAGGTCAAAGAATGGATCTTCTTCCCACCATGCGCCAAGGACGTCGGTGCGTGGAATTGTTCTGAAGCGGGGAAACCTGAGGAAACGTTCAGCCAGCAGTTCCCGCAACACCTGCCTGGTCAGGGTGGTATCAAACGTCATGATGCCCGTGATCATCATCAGATTTTCAGGGGTATCCATGCGCAGCCACGCGGTATCGATGCTGGACATACGTTGGCGGACAGGCGGCATTCACGACTCCAAACTAGGGACCTGGAATGACAGTATAAGAGCTTGTAGGGGCCGGATAGTAGCCGACAGGAGGCAGATTGATAAAATCCTGATCTTCTACTATGAAATCTACATGCTAATCTTAGTCTCTTACTTATACGGAATTCCGGGTTCCATGGCCCGGGAAACGAAGGGAGCTGCTTGATGAATTATTTTGTGACTGGCGCCACCGGATTTATTGGTAAATACCTGGTAGCCAATTTGCTCAAACGCAAGGGGACCAAGGTTTATGCCCTGGTGCGAAAAGAATCCACCGCCAAGTTCAAAGAGGCGAAGGAATTTTGGGGGCCTGAGTCCAAGCGGGTAGTTGCTGTTCGGGGGGATCTCGGCAAAGCCAAGCTGGGGGTGTCCGCGGCCAATCTGAAGGCCCTCACCGGTGAGCTGACTCACATGTTCCACCTTGCCGCCATCTATGATTTGTCGGCGAGCGCCGAGTCCCAGGACATGGCTAATATCCTGGGCACCGATCACGCCCTGGATTTTGCCGAGCATGTTAAAGTGCGCTGTTTTCATCATTGCAGTTCCATTGCGGCGGCCGGCTTGTATCGCGGCACCTTCCGCGAGGATATGTTCAAGGAAGCCGAGGGCCTGGATCACCCCTATTTCCGGACTAAACACGAATCCGAGGGCCTGGTTCGCCAGCGCGCGGGCCTGACCTGGAGGATATATCGCCCGGGCATGGTTATCGGTCATTCCGAGACAGGCCAGATAGACAAGGTCGACGGGCCGTATTATTTCTTCAAGCTGATTCAGAAGATGCGAAATAACCTGCCGCGCTGGGTGCCTACCATCGGTGTGGAAGGTGGGCGGCTGAACATGGTGCCGGTGGATTACGTGGCCAATGCCATGGATCACATTGCCCACAAGCGTGGCCTGGACGGGAAATGCTTCCACCTGGTTGATCCGGAGCCCATGCGTGCCGGCGAAGTGCTGAACGTATTCGCTCGGGCCGGCCATGCTCCGGAAATGACCATGCGTATCGATGTGCGGATGTTTTCCTTTATTCCCCCGGCGCTGCGCCAGGGCCTGATGATGGTGGCGCCGGTGCGCCGTATCACTCACCAGATTCTGAAAGACCTTCACGTCCCCGGGGATGTGCTGAAATTCCTGAATTATCCCACTCGCTTCGACAATCGGAATACTGAGGACGCGTTGCGGGGTACGGGTATACAAGTCCCTGATTTGCGCGATTATGCCTGGCTACTGTGGGATTACTGGGAACGCCACCTGGACCCGGACTTGTTTGTTGACCGGTCATTGAAAGGCGCCGTGCAGGGCAAGATTGTCATGGTAACCGGTGCCTCCTCGGGTATCGGTCATGCTGCTGCCCTGAAGCTGGGAGAGGCCGGAGCGAAGGTCATTATCGTCGCCCGCGGCATTGAGAAGCTGGAAGAGACCCGGGCCGAAATCGAGACGGCCGGTGGCGAGGTGCATGTTTACCAGTGTGACCTGTCGGATATGGCTGATTGTGATCGACTGGTGGCCGAGGTGCTGAAGGACCATGGTCAGGTGGATGTCCTGGTCAATAATGCGGGCCGCTCCATCAGGCGATCCATTGCCTTGTCATTCGACCGTTTCCATGATTTTGAGCGCACCATGCAGCTGAACTATTTCGGCTCCCTGCGCCTGATCATGGGCTTCCTGCCCATGATGCGTGAGAACCGGTCAGGTCACGTGATTAACATTTCTTCCATTGGTGTGCTGAGTAATGCGCCGAGATTCTCGGCCTATGTGGCATCCAAGTCTGCGCTGGATTCGTTTTCACGCTGCGCCGCCTCGGAGTTCTGTGACGAGGGGATCGCGTTTACCACCATCAATATGCCCCTGGTACGTACGCCGATGATTGCGCCGACCAAGATGTATGAACAGGTGCCGACAATTTCGCCGGCCGAAGCGGCGGACATGATCGGGGATGCAATTATTCGCAGGCCTTACCGGATTGCCACCAGGCTGGGTATTTTCGCCCAGGTGCTGCACTCCCTCTTCCCGAAGGTTGGCGAGACGGTCATGAATACAGCCTACCGAATGTTCCCGGACTCGGCTGCAGCGACCGGTGACAAGCTACCCGAAGCCAAGCCATCAAACGAGATGATTGCCTTCGCATCACTGATGCGCGGTATTCACTGGTAGAGTTGCTTGAAGAGGCA
>JBFFTZ010000031.1:0-14410 GCA_041571575.1 Gammaproteobacteria bacterium
ATATGGTGGATGTAGTCTGCCTGGATCAGCCTGGAATTGTTTTTAACCTGGCCAACTTCTTCACTGCTCGCGGCATAGATATAAGCGAACTCAACACCCGCAGTTATAACGCTGCACACACCGGCGCCCCGATGTTCTCAGTGCAAATCAATATCGATATTCCGGCACGGATTCAGCTGTCAGGCTTGCGCGAGGAATTCATGGAATTTTGCGATCAATTAAATCTTGACGCGGTTCTTGAACCCATCAAGAGCTAGTCAGAACCAAGGCAGGAGCATGTAGGATGAGAAGAGTAATACCAGGGAAAAAAGTTCCTGACTTTACTGTCCCCGCCACCGGCGAGAAGACCATCACCCTGTCAGAACTTAAGGGCTCACGGGTCGTCTTGTACTTCTACCCCAAGGACAGCACCCCGGGTTGCACCACAGAGAGCCAGGGTTTTCGTGATGACTACCTGAAATTCAGACGCCGCAACACAATTGTCCTGGGCGTTTCTCGCGACAGCCTGCGTTCTCATGAAAATTTCCGGGCCAAGCACGGCTTTCAGTTCGACCTGATTTCTGATGCAGAAGAAGCACTGTGCAAGCTTTTTGATGTCATCAAGGAAAAGAATATGTATGGACGTAAGGTCCTGGGCATTGAGCGCAGCACCTTCCTGATTGACGAAGAAGGCGTCCTGGTGAGGGAGTGGCGCAAGGTCAAGGTAAAGGGACATGTGGAAGAGGTACTGGAGGCGGTAAAGGAACTGAGCTAAGCAGTTCACCTCCCCCTTGAGAGACCACAAGGAGCACAGGAGTCCAGGATATTTTGAATACCAGCGATAACGGCCAGGGCCGGATTTTCGTAATCGATACCAACGTGTTAATGCACGACCCGACCGCAATCTTCCGGTTCGATGAACACCAGGTACATATACCCATGGTGGTATTGGAAGAACTGGACGCCAACAAGAAGGGGCTTTCCGAAGCTTCGCGTAATGTCCGGCAGGTCAGTCGATTTCTGGATGAACTCATGCAATCGGCCAGTAAAGCCGAGATAGACCAGGGACTGCCGCTTCCCAGTTCCCTGCTCGAACCCAGCGAGGAACGCCCCCAGGGCCGGTTGTTCTTCCAGACTCGCCCGATGAGCGCCACACTCCCCGAAACACTGCCCGGAAACCTGGCGGATAACTCTATTCTCGCCTACACCCTGGCGCAGCAGCAGGCGGCACCGGAGATACAGGTAACGCTGGTGTCGAAGGACATTAACCTTCGGATCAAGGCCGCGATCCTGGGCATACACGCCGAGGACTACTTTAACGACAGGACCCTGGACGACCCAGATCTGCTGTACACCGGCATCGATGACTTGCCCGAGGACTTTTGGGACCAACATTCCAAGGGGCTGGATTCCTGGCAGGAGTCAGGCCGCACGTTTTACCGGATCAATGGGCCACGGGTAGCACAGTGGTGTCCCAACCAATTCCTGTCCATGGGGGGCGATCGCCCCCTGGCCGGCATCGTCAGGGAGATCACACCTGATGGAGCGATTGTAGAGCTTGTGCAGGATCACACCGGGGAACATCGCAGCGTCTGGGGTATCAAGGCACGCAACGCCGAACAAAACTTCGCTCTGAACCTCCTGATGCGCCCGGAGGTAGACTTCGTGACTATCCTGGGTTTCGCCGGCACAGGAAAAACTCTGCTTACGCTGGCTGCGGGATTGGCCCAAACCCTGGACAGCGGATTGTACAAGGAAATCATCATGTCCCGGGTCACCGTGCCCCTGGGTGAGGACATCGGGTTCCTGCCGGGCACCGAGGAAGAAAAGATGGAGCCATGGATGGGCGCGCTGATGGACAACCTTGAGGTGCTTACCCAAAGCGAGGAAGGCGGCGATTGGGGTCGGGCGGCAACCAATGACCTGTTGAGAAGCCGAATCAAGATACGGTCGATGAACTTCATGCGGGGCAGAACCTTCCTGAACCGCTACATCATCATCGACGAAGCCCAGAATCTCACCGCCAAGCAAATGAAAGCCCTGATTACCCGGGCCGGGCCGGGAACCAAGCTCATCTGCCTGGGTAATATTGCCCAGATTGATACCCCCTACCTGACCGAAACCACATCCGGGTTAACCTATACGGTGAACCGTTTCCGTAGCTGGGCGTATTCGGGACACGTGACACTACGGCGGGGAGAGCGCTCAAGACTTGCAGACTACGCAAACGAAATACTCTGATATTTCAGTTACTTATGGAACTTGATGCGTATGATTGGCTGATTTTACCTTTCCTGTTGGGGCAAATCTTTCAGAAAATTAATCGCAGCCGAAACCTTTTTGCCCCAAACTTGTCAGTTCGGTCACACAGGAGGTGCCTTCAAGTCCGTGAAACAGTTTTTTCTCTTCATCGCTATTAGTCTGATCTGCCTGGCAACAGGACAGCCGGTTATTGCCGCCGGAAATGACTTACCGGACATCGGTAGCGCTGCAAACAGCATGATCAGCACCGATCAGGAATACCAGATCGGCCGCTCGGTTGTGAAAGGACTGGAAAATGCCGGCCGAATCCTTGATGACGCCATGCTGAAGGACTATATCGAGGAAGTCGGGCACAAGATCGTGGTCAACGCCCATGACGGACAGCATCGCTTCAATTTCTTCGTGGTGAAGGACACGGGGATCAACGCATTCGCCCTTCCGGGCGGATTTATTGGCGTCAATGCCGGTCTGATTCTGGAAACAGCAAATGAGAGTGAACTGGCAGGCGTACTGGCCCATGAGGTGGCCCATGTCACCCACCGGCACGTAGTCAGGCGCGCCCAGGCCGATCAGAAATCACAAATTCTCTCCACCGCCGCCCTGGTCGCAGGCTTGCTGATCGCCGCAACCACCGGAGCCAGTGGGGATATGACCCAGGCCATCATCATGGCCAGCCAGGGGTTCAGCGCCCAGCAACAGATTAATCACACCCGGGCAAATGAATACGAAGCAGACCGCGTGGGCATAGGCTTTCTCGCCGCTTCGGGATTTAACCCGCGCTCTATGGCAGATTTCTTCGGCACCATGAGCCGCCTGTCCGGACAGGGGGGCAGTTGGATGCCGGAGTACCTGCGCACCCATCCCATGGAATCCAGCCGTATTGCCGAGGCAGGCAATCGGGCGGCCCAGTACCCGTTTGTCGAGCGCCAGGACAGCGACGGCTACCTGCTGATGCGTGAACGTCTGCGTGTGCTGAGCGCGGACTCCACCGAGGACGCCCTGCGCTACTACCGGGACTACGCCAGGGATCGCCCCGCTCCCTACCCTGTACACATGCGCTACGGATATGCCCTGGCCATGATGGGCCGCAACCAATTGCCGGATGCCCTGGGAACCTTCAAACAGTTACTGGATGAACGGCAGGACATTATCGCCTTTCACCTGGGCTATGCCAGCGCTCTGGAAGCCAGTGGACAAATCGCCAAGGCCCTGGCGGTTTACGAAAACGCGCTCCGCCTTTTCCCAAGAAACGTTCCGGTGACCGTGGCATTCAGCAAATCCCTGATGGTCGCCGGGAACCCGGCAAGGGCACACGAAATTTTGCTGGATTTGCTGAACAACATCCCCCCAACTGCTGAGCAGGCAAGGCTGATTGCCATGGCGGCCAGTGCCGAGGGTGATATGCCCAATGCGCATTACTACATGTCCGAATACCACGTGATTACTGGCGAATTACCCATGGCGGTGGACCAGCTGAAAATGGCGCTGGCCGAGCCCACGCTGGAATCGGTGCAACGGGCGCGCTTCCAGGCCCGGCTAACTGAAATCACCCAGTACTTGTCTAAAAGATAGACCTTGGCAACAACAACAAGATCAACGGAAATCTTCATGAACAGCAGTCGGCGAGAAAGCACAGCCATCCTTGGACTTGCGACAGCCTGCCTGGCAGTGGGATTGACCGGGTGTGCCAGTAAACCAGTCGGGTACTCTGACGCCGACCACCTGGAACCGGTTAATCGGGCGGTCTACAGTTTCAACAGCTTCATCGACAAGGTCATGCTCAAACCACTGGCGATGGGCTATGACGAGCTGACGCCCGCGCCAGTACAAACAGGCGTCCGCAACGTATATTCCAATCTGCTGGAGCCCACCAACGGCCTTAACAATCTCCTCCAGGGGAAGCCCAGAGGCGCCGGAAATTCAGTGGGACGTTTTGCGATCAATTCCACCGTTGGAGTCCTGGGAATCTTCGACGTTGCGGGGAATGCCGATTTCTACCAGCGTTCCGCGCCACGAGGACTCAGAAGGCAAGAGGAAGATTTTGGGCAGACGCTGGCCACCTGGGGGGTGCCGGCGGGACCTTATATCGTGCTCCCCCTGCTGGGACCGAGCACCTTGCGTGACGCGTTTTCCCTGGGAGTGGACTCGACGACCAATCCCATGTTTCACATCGAAAAACAGGGCGCCAAGGACAAGTTACTGGCCTTGCGCATCCTGGATTTACGTGACTCTCTGCTACCCCTGGACGCCACTATTGAAAGGTCCCGAGACCCATACGTCTTTGTTAGGTCTGCGTTCAGGCAGAATCGGGAATTCCAGATATGGGACGGAAGCCCGCCCATGGATCAAGACCTGTACGATGAGGAATTTGACTAGAAGGCTAACCGGGCTCGTTCAGATTCCTTCGGGGTATGTTACCGGAGCAGTCCAGCGTTCGCCGGCGCGCAGGATTCCGTCCACCTCACTGATATTGGCTATGGTCTGAATTTGATCGGGAATATTCTTGAAACGAATTTCCCTGGCTGACTGCTTTGCCCAGTGCACCCATTCCAGCAGCAAAGCCAATCCGGCACTGTCCGCATCGGTCACACCGGACAAGTCCAGTTCCAGCTCAGAATACGGACTGAACTTCATCATCGACTCGAGATAAGCGCTGGAGACGGTTTCGAATTCCAGCTTGCCGCTAATGCAAAACCGTCCCTCGCCCTCGTCCTTGAACCCGCTCACTGCTCCCTGCCTTCCAGTTCGGGGGTGGTGGACTCCAATCTCAAAATCAGTGCGTCCAATCCCCTCTCGGCGATCTCCGGACCAAAATCTTCCCGGTAACTGCGCACATAGGAGATACCCTCGACCACCACGTCCATCACTTTCCACTGTCCGTCAGCATCCCGCATGACGTAGTCCACTGAGGCCTTGTCACCCTTGGTCAGGGTCACCGAGGTTCTGATCTGCGGGTACTTTTCACCGGCCGAACCCTTGTAAGGCATGACGATGACTTCATCGCCCCTGAAATCCAGCAGGTAAGTCGCGTAGTTGTTAATCAGGTAGCGGTAAAACACATCGATGAACCGTTTCTTCTGAACATCATCCGCATTTCGCCAATATTTCCCCAGCACCCTCTGGGCAGCAAATTCCGTATCAAAACGAGGCAGTAAAATCCGGTCTACAACGCCGCGTAACAATGCCGGTTCAGCTCGAAATGCCTCACGCTTGCCTTCCAGTTCTGTCTCCAATTCATGCATGGCTCCAATAATGACCGTATCGGGTGATCCAGCAGCTGCCATGGCCATGCCGGAGAAAATCGTCAGCAACAGGGCGAACAAAAAGACCTTCATTAATTCCCTCCTCCCACGCTGGACAGGAATTTACCTATCAGGTTTTCCAGGACCACCGCGGACTGGGTGAACTCGATCTGACTGCCTTGCTCAAGCCATGTTTCGGAACCACCGGGGGTCAGGCCAATGTACTGACCACCGATCAGACCTGCCGTGAGGATCGCCGCCTCGCTATCGTCCGGCAACTGCCGGTACTGGTCTGCAATCATCATCTCCACGACGGCATTCATGCGCTCGGGGTCATAGGCGATACTTGTCACACGACCGATGGTTACGCCGGAAATCGTGACCGGTGCCCTGATCTTCAGATCACCGACATTTTCAAACCTGGCATTGATGGTGTATCCGGTGTTCCCGATTTCGTTACTCAGGCCCGTGGTCTGGGTAATCAGGAAAAACAGGGCTCCAAAGCCCAGCAATACAAAAAGGCCTGCACCCATTTCGACGGCTCGCGTCTGTTTCATTATCTCTTTCGCTCCGAGGTTCATGTCCGGTATTTTCCCACCGGACGTGAGTCATTTTATTGTACCGACCAGCCTATCCAATAAGGGTGGCGGTCAGCAGGTAATCCAGTATCAGTACCGTGATTGCCGTGGTCACAACAGTCCGGGTGGTAGCCCTTCCCACGCCCTCGGCGGTGGGTACCGAGGTATACCCCTGGTATACCGCCAGCAAACTGGCCACTATGCCAAACACCAGGCTCTTGATGACGCCCTGGTTCACATCGGCAACCGTCACATTGGCGTGCATCTGTGACCAAAAAGCACCCTGGTCCACTCCCATGAACGTCACACCCACGAGAAAAGCACCGAATATGGCGATCATGTTAAATATTGCCGTCAGGAACGGCATTGCAATAACGCCACCAAGGAAACGGGGAATCACGATACGGCGCACCGGATCCACCGCCATCATCTCCATCGCTGCCAGCTGGTCGGTTGCCCGCATCAGGCCAATCTCCGAGGCCAGGGCGGTGCCCGCGCGTCCGGAAAACAATAAAGCGGTGAGGACCGGGCCCAGTTCCTTGACCAGTGACAAGGTCGCAAAGGTCCCCAGCGCTTCCTCGGCGCCAAAGCGCTGCAGGGTATCAAAGCCCTGCAATCCCAGCACCATGCCCACAAACAAGCCGCAGGTGAGGATAATAGTCATCGACATGGCGCCGCTATTAAACACCTGCTTCACCACCAGTCCGGGACGTCTCACCAGAGTGCGCGGGGAGTAGATGGCGATGTTGAAGAAGAAAAGCGTCAGTTCACCCACGGAACGTACAAACGCCTCTATCCCCTCACGGATTTCGCATAGCCAATCATTCATTCGGCAACCTTGCCCAGCAACTGCTCTTCATAGTCAGGACCGGGGTAATGAAATGGAACCGGTCCTTCCGCCATGCCCGCCATAAACTGCTGGACTATAGGGTTACCGTCCTTGCGCAACTCATCCGGCGCTCCCGAGGCAATCACCTTACCGTCTGCCATCAGGTAACTGCAATCGGCAATGGAGCCGATTTCGTGCACATCATGGGAGACCACGATGGAAGTAATACCCAATGCATCATTCAGGCGTTTGATCAGGCGCAGGATCACACCCATGGAAATCGGGTCCAGGCCCGCCAGGGGCTCGTCATAGATAATGATTTCCGGGTCCATGGCCATGGACCTGGCCAACGCAACCCTGCGCGCCATGCCTCCGGACAATTCCGAGGGCATCATGCGCCAGGTGCCTCGAAGCCCCACCGCGTGCAACTTGGTCAGCACAATATGCCTGATCAGTTTTTCCGGCAGGTCGGTGTGCTCGCGCAGCGGGAACGCAACATTCTCGAACACATCCAGATCGGTCAGCAAGGCTCCGTTTTGAAACAGCATGCCCATCTTGCGGCGCATGGCAAACAGCTGGTCCCGGCTCATCTGGGCGACGTCCTGCCCCTCCACGCATACATGACCCCTGTCAGGAGTTAGCTGACCGGTGATCAATCTCAGCAGGGTCGTCTTCCCGGTACCGCTGGGACCCATAACCGCAGTGATTTTCCCGCGTGGGATCTTGATGTTCAGCCCATTAAAAATAGGCTTCGCATCGCGAAAAAACACCACATCGCGAATCTCGACAATACTTTCTGGACAATTATTTTTCATACTTCCTTGTGCCGATATCCGCCTTTTGCCGGGCAGATTATAATGTAGCCTTGAATCCCTGTTTCCAGCCCGATCCGCTTGATAGACCCTGACTCGGATGGATCATTCGCGGTGATACCAGTTGCTCCCGAAGGCGCGACCCGGGCGATTCCGGCAATTTTCTGGTATTCGAGGAGCAGATAGTAGCAAATCCGGCGCCGCGTCGAGCACTTGATTGGGATTTGTGCTTCCCCCAAAACAAAAATGGTACTAAAATGGTCCTGTTTTCCCCAAGGTGAAATGCACATGCTCAGAATGAGCCGTCTGACAGACTATGGAACCGTGGTTCTGGCCTGCATGGCCGGAAATCCGGACGCATTGTATTCAGCGACCGATGTGGCGACCCGGGTGAGCCTCTCTCCACCCACGGTCAGCAAGATCCTCAAGCTCATGGCCAGAGCCGGTCTGGTTAACTCAGTGCGTGGCGCCCTGGGTGGCTATACCCTGTCCCGCGCCCCTCACACCATCACAGCAGCCCAGATTATTGATGCGCTGGAAGGCCCGGTGGCCCTGACTGAGTGCAGTACCGACGAGGGACACTGCGAGCTTGAGCGAGTATGCAACGTGGGCGGTGCCTGGCAGAAAATCAATGTAACCATCCGCCGGGCTCTCGAAGACATCACGCTGGACCAGTTACTCAGTTCGGGCGGCCAGCCCATACCCAGAATTGATCTGACCGGCACATTGCCGATTTCCGACAAACAACATAGCTATACCGAGAACTGAACATGGCATCCGATACCCGGAACGTTGAACAACTGGTTAATCGCGGATACGAACACGGTTTCATTACCGACATCGAATCCGAGACCTTGCCGCCTGGCCTGAATGAAGATGTCATTCGCGCCATTTCCGCCAAGAAGAGAGAACCGGAATTCCTGCTCGAATGGCGACTGCAGGCGTATCAGCATTGGCTGACCCTGAAGGAACCCGAGTGGGCCCACCTCAGCCACAGTCCTATCGACTACCAGGCAATCTCGTATTTCTCGGCACCCAAGTCCAAGGACGATGCCCCGAAGAGCCTGGATGAGGTTGATCCAAAGCTGCTCGAGACCTATGACAAGCTGGGAATCCCCCTGCACGAGAGAGCCCGGCTCGCGGGCGTGGCTGTGGATGCGGTATTCGACAGCGTTTCTGTCGCCACCACCTTCAAAGACAAACTGGCCAAGGCCGGGGTGATCTTTTGCTCTTTTTCCGAGGCCGTCCAGGAGCACCCGGAATTGATCAAGCAGTACCTGGGCACGGTGGTCCCCCACACCGACAACTACTTCGCAGCGTTGAATTCCGCTGTATTTACCGATGGCTCGTTCGTCTACATCCCCAAAGGCGTGCGCTGTCCGCTGGAACTGTCCACCTACTTCCGCATCAATGCCGCCAATACCGGTCAGTTCGAACGCACATTGATCGTGGCCGCCGAAGGCAGCCATGTAAGCTACCTTGAGGGCTGCACCGCGCCGATGCGCGATGAAAACCAATTGCATGCCGCAGTGGTGGAATTAATCGCCATGGACGATGCCGAGATCAAGTACTCCACAGTGCAGAACTGGTATCCGGGAGATGAAGAAGGCCGTGGCGGCATCTACAACTTTGTTACCAAGCGTGGCGACTGCGCAGGTAAGAATTCGAAAATCTCCTGGACCCAGGTGGAAACCGGCTCAGCCATTACCTGGAAGTATCCCAGTTGCATCCTGCGGGGCGACAACTCGGTAGGCGAGTTTTATTCGGTGGCGGTGACCAACAACCTGCAACAGGCCGATACCGGCACCAAGATGATCCACATTGGACGCAATACCAGCAGCACCGTCGTATCCAAGGGCATCAGCGCCGGCCGCGCCCAGAGCTCGTACAGAGGCCTGGTGAAAGTACTGCCCAGCGCCGAGGGCGCGCGCAATCACACCCAGTGTGATTCGCTGCTAATGGGTGACAAGTGCGGTGCACACACATTCCCCTACATAGAGGTAAAGAACCCCACTGCCCGTGTCGAACACGAGGCAACGACGTCCAAGATCGGGGAAGACCAGTTATTTTATTGCCGTCAACGCGGCATCTCGGAAGAAGACGCGGTCAATATGATCGTGAACGGCTTCTGTAAAGAAGTATTCAAGGAACTCCCAATGGAATTCGCTGTTGAGGCCCAGGCGCTGCTTAGCGTAAGCCTTGAAGGCGCAGTGGGTTAAGACACAACAAACAGAACTGGATCATCGAAATGCTGAAGATAGATAACTTGCAGGCGCGCGTTGAAGGCCGCGATATTCTCAAGGGACTGTCCCTTGAAATTGGAAAAGGCGAAGTACACGCGATCATGGGACCCAATGGCTCGGGAAAGAGCACCCTGGTGCAACTGCTGGCCGGTCGAGACGACTACCAGGTGACCGGGGGCACGGTGTCTTTCATGGACAAGGACCTGCTGGAACTTGATCCGGAAGAGCGCGCCCGTGAGGGTCTGTTCCTGGCTTTCCAGTACCCGGTGGAAATCCCCGGGGTGAACAATACTTACCTGCTCAAGGCCGGCTTGAACGCCATGCGCAAGCACAGAGGCGAAACGGAGCTGGACGCGGTGGAGTTTCTTGCCCTGATTCGCGACAAGATGAAGCTGATGCAAATGGATTCCAGTTTCCTGAACCGCGGCGTCAACGAGGGTTTTTCGGGCGGTGAGAAAAAGCGTAACGAGATTCTGCAAATGGCGGTACTCGAGCCGAAACTGGCCCTGCTGGATGAAACAGACTCAGGGCTGGACATTGACGCCCTGAAGATTGTTGCCGCAGGCGTGAACAGCCTGCGCGACAGCGAACGCAGCATCGTGATGGTCACCCATTACCAGCGGCTGCTTGATTACATCGAACCCGATTTCGTACACGTCCTCTCAGACGGAAAAATTATTCGCTCCGGGGACAAGAGCCTGGCCCTTGAACTTGAGCGCCGGGGTTACGACTGGGTTCTCAAGGAGGCTCTGGAGGAAGCAAAGGCATGAGTGCACATCCTGCTGAAGCCCTTCAAGGCTTACGAGATACCTTTGTCGGCAGCGCACCGTCAGACCCGGTGCTGCGCGGACAGCGTGAGCATGCCCTGGAACGTTTCCTGGAACGCGGATTTCCCGGTACCGGGGAAGAAAAATGGCGCTACACGAATCTGCGCGCTCTCACCCGCCGGCAGTTCATCACTGCCCCGGACGGCAGCCTCTCCGGTGAGCAGCTTGCAAGCTGCCGCCTGGATGAGCTGGACGGCCACACCCTGGTCTTTTTGAACGGACGACTGCTAACCGAGCACAGCGACTCAGCGTTGCCCGAAGGCTTGCGCATTAGCTCCCTGGAAGCCCTGGACAGCGAAGACGAAGAGGATGCCAGACCGGCTTTCCGGGAACTGAACACCGCCTTCGCCAGGGATGCCCAGCTGATTGAAGTCGACGCCGACACGGCGCTGGAGAAGCCACTTTACCTGCTGTTCATCAGCGCCCGGCAAGATCAACCGGTGATGGTCCACCCCAGGATCGAGGTGGTGGCAGGTGGCAATTCAAGATTCAGCCTGGTGGAGCATCACATATCCCTGGATCTGGACGAGAACCTGGTCAATATGGTCACCGATATCAACCTGGCAGCTGGAGCAAGGCTCACCCACACCCGCATCCAGGACGCCAGTAACAAGTCTTTCCAGGTTTGCCGCGTTTACGTGGAACAGGCTCGCGACTCCCATTACATCAACCACCACATATGCCTGGGTTCCACCCTGGCTCGTATGGACATTGATGTCAGCCTGCGGGAAAAAGGCGCTGAAACAGAACTCAACGGCCTGATGCTCGGGAAAGGTCGCCAGCACATGGACACCCATACCCAGGTGGACCACCTGGCTCCACACACCCTGAGCAGGGAAGTCTACCGTTGCATACTGGATGAAAAATCACGGGGTGTTTTTAACGGCAAGGTCGTGGTGCACAAGGATGCACAGAAAATTGAAGCCCACCAGGCCAGCAATAACCTGCTGTTGTCAGAGCATGCCGAAATTGATACCAAGCCCGAATTGGAAATCTATGCTGATGACGTGAAATGCAGTCACGGGGCTACCGTTGGACAACTGGATCGCAACGCCATGTTCTACCTGCTCTCACGGGGCATCGACCGGGAGACCGCTCGTGGCTTGCTGGTGTTCGCATTCGCCGATGAAGTCGTGGCCAAAGTTGCCGAATCCGGCATTCGCCGAGCAATGGAAAAACGTATCGTCGGTCGCCTGCCCGACGGCGACATGTTGCGGGAGTTTGTATGAGCACTTCTTCCATCAGCCCGATTCTGAGCTCCGACAGCGAAACCTGGGCAGAGAACATTCGCCGGGAGTTCCCGATCCTGGATCAGCAGGTCCATGGCAAGCCACTGGTATTTCTGGACAGCGCAGCCTCGTCCCAGCGCCCCCGCAGCGTCATCGATGCGGTTACCTGGTATGAAGAACATGACCACGCCAATGTGCATCGCGGTGTGCACACACTGAGCCAGCGGGCGACCGATGCATTTGAAGGCGCCAGGGAAAAAGTGCGTGGTTTCATCAACGCCGAATCGACCAGTGAAATTATTTTTGTTAGCGGGACCACCGAGGGGATCAACCTGGTGGCCAGCAGTTTCGGCCAGAAATTCATTGCTGAGGGTGACGAGATCATCATTAGCCACATGGAGCATCACGCCAACATCGTTCCCTGGCAAATGCTGTGTGAACGAAACAAGGCCGTGCTGCGCGTAATTCCCATGGATGAACGTGGCGAACTGGACTACCAGGCCTACCTGGACATGCTGGGTTCGCGCACCCGGATCGTGGCCCTGAATCACGTTTCCAATGCGCTGGGAACCATCAACCCGGTCAAGCAGTATGTGGCCGCCGCTAGGGAAAAAGGGATTCCCATCCTGCTGGACGGTGCCCAGGCCGTTCCACACATGCCGGTGGACGTACGTGACCTGGATTGCGACTTTTACGTGTTCTCCAGCCACAAGATGTATGGCCCGACAGGTATTGGCATTTTATACGGCCGGAAGTCCTTGCTGGAACAACTGCCCCCCTACCAGGGTGGCGGCGATATGATCCTGGCGGTCACGTTCGAAAAAACCCTCTATAACGAACTGCCCTATCGCCTGGAAGCGGGCACGCCGAACATCTCGGGGGCGGTTGGCCTGGGTGCCGCCGTGGACTTCCTGCAGCGGGTCGGCATCGACAATGTGCAACGCAGGGAACAGGAACTGCTGGCCTACGCCACCTCGGCGCTGGAGAACATCCCGGGCCTGAGAATGATCGGCACCGCCAGCCACAAGGCAGGGGTGCTGTCCTTTGTCATGGAACGGGCGCACCCCCACGATATCGGCACTATTTTGGACACCGAGGGTGTCGCGGTGCGCACAGGACACCACTGCGCCATGCCTGTGATGGAGTTTTTCAAGGTCCCGGCTACTGCAAGAGCCTCTCTTGGCATTTACAATACCCGCGTCGATATCGACAAACTGGTTGAAGCACTGCAACGCGTACGCGAGGTACTTGGATAATGGACCTGAGGGACTTGTATCAGGACATCATTGTTGATCACAACAGAAGCCCCAGGAACTTCCGGCTCATTGATCCGGCAGACCTGCAGGCACAGGGCTATAACCCGCTGTGTGGAGACAAGCTGGGCGTCTACCTGAATCTCAGGGACGGACGCATTGAAGACCTGGCCTTCCAGGGCTCTGGCTGCGCGATCTCGGTTGCCTCCGCATCGTTGATGACCGAGGCGGTCAAGGGAACCTCCGAGTCCGAGGCCAGGAAATTGTATGAGCAGGTTCATGACATGCTCACCGGTGCAGACACAGACGTGGATCCCATGGATCTTGGAAAACTGGCCGCCCTGGCCGGTGTCCGCGAATATCCCTCGCGGGTAAAATGCGCCAGCCTGTGCTGGCACACATTGATCGCGGCGCTGGATAAGCAGTCAGACGCCGTCACTACGGAGTAAGCATGTTCGGGCATAGCAATGAACCGGTCACTCTTGAACGGGACTGCCGCGGAGTAATCATCCCCGCCGGTGACGAAGTGACCCTGAAGGCCGGCAGCCACGGGTTCATCACCCAGGCCCTGGGCGGAAGCTTTACGGTTTACATAGAAGGCAGCTTGTTCCGCATTGCAGGCGTGGATGCGGACGCCCTGGGCAAAGAACCGGCCAAGCCGCCTGAGCTGGCCGAGAACGCTTCGAATGAGGACGTTGAAGCGCTGGCCTGGGAACAAATGCGAACCTGTTTTGATCCGGAGATTCCGGTCAATATCGTCGACCTTGGCCTGATATACAGCTGCCAGCTAATCAACGTGGAAAACGGCCTTCGCCAGGCGATCATCACCATGACCCTTACCGCTCCCGGCTGCGGAATGGGCGATATCCTGGTCCAGGATGTCAAAGAGAAAGTCGAGATGATTCCGACCATCGAGGCCGCAATCGTTGAACTGGTATTTGATCCACCCTGGAACCAAAGCATGATGTCCGAAGCGGCCCGGCTGCAAACCGGCCTCATGTAATCGGAGTTCAGTAGCATGGCATTAAACTGGATTGACGTTACCAGCGAAGCTGACCTGGCCCCGGGTGAATTCGAGGTTCTCGAACTGGATGAATGCGTGGTTGCCTTGTTCAACCTGGACGGCATGTACTACGCCATCGAAGATATTTGCACC
>JBFFTZ010000032.1:0-13964 GCA_041571575.1 Gammaproteobacteria bacterium
CTACGGCAACGACCCGGGCAGTTTGTCCACCTGGACGGCAAAAATCCAATTTAAGTAATGTTCTACTTTCTTGGCTACACTTGCATACAAGCCTGCGGGCACCGATCCAGTGGAGAGGGCGATACGAAGTAACAGTATAGTTGTCATGCTGGCAGCATCGTTGCTGCCGGGGACAGGGCGTCCAGCGGCCCCAAGGGCTCGGCTGAAGACTGCACAGCTCGGGGCGAGGATCCAGGCGTCTGTGACATCAATCGCCAAAGGGAGGCCGAAAATCTGGTGGGATGGATGACCCGGGAAGAGAGGAATGAGAAGTTTGCCAGTGACTTCGATAAACATTTCGGCAAAATTTCCCAGGCAGACCACCCGGACGACCAGTAGCCAAACCCGGGCGACTGCATTTTTATTTCCAAAAGATTGCGTGTCTGCGATTTATCATGCGACAAGGTTGGGGGTCCGTCCCCGCATGCCATCCTTGGGCCGCCATCCAAGCTCATGGCGGCAGGCGCTCTCGGCGCAGGTGACAGCCCGCAGACAGCACCCGGTACCCAGCATAGACAAGCCCGGGCTCAGCAGCTGAGCCAGCCAGGAATTAGGGTAACTGTCACCGTAATAAAAAAGAGCCCGGCGAAAGCCGGGCTCGTAGGTCTTCGTTCTTCTGTGCAGGATCAGCGGGTCGGTGTGCTGACGTACTTAATGCCGCTCTGCCTGGCCCATTTGTTGATGGGCTCGATATCCTCACGGGTCACTCGCTGAAGCTCTGCCTCCAGGGTGGCCCAACTGGCTTTCAGGTCCGCGAGACGTTCCAGCGCACCGGCGCTCACCGGCGGGCCGGAACCGTCCATGACATCCAGCACGTGGTGAATCTGCCCGTCCAGCATGGTGGGCCAGCCGTCCTCGTCCTCCAGGGTCCCGTGATTTCTCTGGGTGATCTGATCCTCCCAGCCATCAATGGCGGTGATGGCCCGGCTGCCGGCCTTGTGCAGCAATTCTGCATCCGGGTAATCAGCCATCAGGGCCTGGATCTGGGAACGTGACTTGCGGGCCGCCTCCAGGGTGCCCAGTACATGCCTGAGCAGGGAATTAACTTCTTCCACGCGGGCTTCAAGAGTCGCAATTTCCTCGTCACTGGCTTGTACCCTGGGGTCGGCGTGGACGGCGAAACTCGCTTGCTGGCTGGTATCGCCCAGCGTGACTTTCACGCTGTATGTTCCGGGGACCACTCGCGGCCCACTAAAGCCACCGGCGTACAAGGGTACCTTGTCCAGGCAGGGCATATTCTCCTGGCGCAAATCCCAGTTCCACTTGTTCAGACCTTGTTCCACGGTCGGATACTCGAATTCCGGGATCTTGCGCGCGTCTGCGTTACGCAGGCGGCAACGCTCGAAGTCGCTTTCCTCGCTGGAGTAGCTGCGCACCACGGTTCCGGCGGCATCCAGGATGTCGATGGCCAACGGACCTTCGACCTCGTCCTTGATGTAGTAGTACAAGGTGGCGCCATTTGGCGGGTTGGCGGCCTCAAATTCTCCCTGGCGGCCGCCGCTGGATACCAGCAAGGCATCGGCAGGAGCAAAGACATGCAGCGGCTTGTCGGCGATCTCAGGGGACGCCTGGCGCAGCAACGACAGGTCATCCAGTATCCAGAACCCCCGGCCCTGGGTGGCCGCCACCAGTTTGCCATGGCGTACGCTCAGGTCGGTGATGGGCACTGGCGGCAGGTTAAGGTCCAGGGACTGCCAGTCGCCACCGTCATTGAAGGAGACGAACATGCCTCCCTCGGTGCCGGCATACAGCACACCCTTGCGAGCCGGGTCCTCACGCACCACGCGTACGAAGAGGTTTTTGGGCAGGCCTTTGTCGATACGCTTCCAGCTCTTGCCGTAATTGTCTGACTTGTAGATGTAAGGGCGGAAGTCATTGAGTTTGTAGCCGGTGACAGCCAGGTAGGCGGTGGCCGGATCGTGGGGGCTGAGTTCGATGGCGTTGATCATGGCCTCGCCCTTGTGTTTCGGGCTCACGTCCTCCCAGTTGCCGCCGCCGTCGCGGGTCAGGTGCAGCAGGCCGTCATCGGCGCCCACCCAGATGGTGCCTGCCTCGTGGGGGGATTCAACGATGTAGAAAATGGTGTGATAGAACTCGGCGCCCACCGACTCGTTGGTGATAGGCCCGCCATTGGTGCCCAGTCGGGTGATGTCATTGCGCGTCAGGTCCGGGCTGATTTCCGTCCAGGTTACGCCCCGGTCCGAGGTCTTGAGCAATTTCTGGGCGCCGTAGTAGATCACCTTGGGATCATGGGGCGAGATGGCCACCGGCGTGTTCCAGTTGGCCCGGTATTTCAGGTCCTTGGGGTCCAGTCCGTAGACATACTGGGGGTAGGGTTTGATCTCACGCAGGCGACGGTTTTCAACGTCGTACTCGGTGAGGGTGCCATTGATGGTGGTGGCATAGATCAGCCTGGGATCGTTCTCGTCAAACACGATGTGAGCGCTTTCACCGCCGCCCACCGGGAAGTAGTCCTCGCGGCCGATGCCGTTGTCCCAGGTAGCGCTGGCGATCGCCACGGTGCTGTTGTCCTGCTGCCCGCCATAGATGCGGAACGGAGTAAGGTTATCGGTTGAAACCCGATAGAACTGGGCGGTGGGTTGATTCATCAGGGTCGACCAGGTCTTGCCGCCGTCCAGGGTGACGCTCGCGCCGCCATCACTGGCGTTGATCATGATGCTGCTGTCGTTGGGGTTGATCCAGTGATCATGGTAGTCGCCGTGGGCGGTGTCGACCCGCGCGAAGCTCTTGCCACCGTCGATGGATTTGAGCAGGGGCACGTTCTGAATCCACACGGTATTCTCGTCGTTCGGGTCGGCAGTGATGTGGTTGTAGTACCAGGCCCGGGACTGGATGACCCGGGTTTCATTCACCAGTTCCCAGGATTCACCGGCATCGTCACTGCGCCACAGTCCACCCTCGCCGGGGTGGGCCTCGACGATGGCGTACACGCGGTCGGGATTTGCCGCCGGCACGTCGATGCCGATCTTGCCAACCATCTCCGGCAGGCCGCCGGTGAGCTTGGTCCAGTTGTCACCACCGTCTGTGGACTTGAAGATGCCTGCGTCGGTGCCCCCGGAGTGCACATACCAGGGCTTGCGGTAGTGATTCCACATGGCCGCGTACAGGATGCGGGGGTTGGCGGGATTCATGACCAGGTCGGAGGCGCCGGTGCTCGGACCGGTCTTGAGTACCTGCTCCCAGGTCTTGCCGCCGTTTCTGCTGCGATAGACGCCGCGTTCGTCGCTGGGTCCCCAGATCTGTCCCTGCACGGCCACGTAAACCAGGTCCGGGTTCTGTGGATGAATTTTGATACGTGATATCTGCCCGGCGTCGTTCAGTCCGATGTGCTGCCAGGTCTTGCCGGCGTCGGTGGACTTGTAGACACCGTCGCCATGGCTGGTGGTCACGCCGCGTATGGGTGACTCGCCGGTACCCACGTACAGCACATTGTTGTCAGATTCGGAGACCGCCACGGCACCGATGGTGCCCACATTGAAGAACTCATCAGAGATGTTTTCCCAGGTGGCGCCTGCGTTCCCGGTTTTCCATACACCGCCGCCTGTGGCGCCCATGTAGTACAACCAGGGCTTGTCTGCTACGCCGGTGACCGTGGTGACGCGGCCGCCACGATAGGGTCCGATCATGCGCCATTCAACGGCCGACAAGACTGCTGTATCTATGGTGTCCCTGGACACGGCCGGTGCGCTGGCTACCAGCAACACAGTTGCCAGACCCAATCCCCTCGCGAACCTGGAAAATCTGGAGAAAATCATGTGGTCACTCCTGGGTGTTATTACAGTTTTCATACGCGTTAAAAATCCTGACCGGTCAGGCTTCCCTGCCCAGGCCTCGCGCCATGGCGGCCTGGTAGGCCAGGTTGGCAATGGCAGTGTCTTGGACGCCGGTTCCGGTGAGATCGCAGACAATCACCTCTGAGGGGTCCTGGCGGCCGGGTCGCAGTCCTGTGGTGAGTTGTCCGAGCTCATCGACCTGCATGCTTTCGGGCAGCCCATCATTGCTCCACAAGTGCTGCAACTCGCCATTGTGGGTGCATTGAGAAAGTCGGTCGCAAACCACCCGGTCGGCCCGTCGCAAAACATCCGCTTCCAACTCCTGCTTGCCGGGGAAGTCGGCGCCTACCGCACAAATGAATAACCCCGGGTGCAGCCATTGGGCCTTGATCAGCGGCGTGTTGCTCGGTGTGGTGCTTATCACGACCTGGCTTTGCCGGGTCACGGTTTCCAGATCGCCGGCCTCGACTGACACGTCCAGTGCCGACTGCATGTCCTGGATGTATTTGGCAACCTTGTCCCGGTCACGTCCCCATACCAGCACTTTCTTGAATGGTCGAACCAGTGAAAGGCACTGTAGCTGGAAGCGAGCCTGCATTCCGGTACCGACGATGCCCACTGTTTCTACGGACTCGGGAGCCAGCAGTTCCGCAGCCACCGCCCCGGCCATGCCGGTGCGGAGGTCCGTGAGAAAACCGTTGTCCAGTAGCACTGCCTTGCAAAAACCGGTTTCCGCGCTGAGCAGCACCATCATGGCGCTGCCCGCGGGCAAGCCCTGGTCGGGGTTATTGAAAAACCCCGAGGCAATCTTTATTGCGACTACCGGAACGCCGTCGACATAGGCGCTTTTTACGTCGATGTCACCGTGATATTTCTTGGCCGAGATATGCATGATGGGCGGCATATCAACCAGACCTTGTTGCAGCCAGCTGAAGGCTTTCGCGACGGCCTCCAGGGACTGCCTGTCGATTCCGACCACTGAGCGCAGCTCGCTTTCCGTCAGAATATGTACACCCATTGAATCCCCGGTCTGTTCTGTTTGCTTTAGCTGGCTATTCGCCGCTCGGGACCACGGTACGCTGGAACCCCATGTGGGCGCAACACCCGGCGGGAGGATGACAACATGCCTTGTATTTATGACCTCAGGGTCTACTATCCGATGATGGTCGGGCATCAGGTAAACATGTGAGCTTTCGAACACTAGCGATAATATTCTTGCTGCTATTTCCGGGCATGCACGTCTGTGCCCAGGAGGTACTGTCGGGAAAGGTAGTTGCGATCGCAGACGGGGACACTCTCACGCTTCTTGCGGTCAACGACCAGCAGGTCAGGGTACGCCTGGCCGAGGTGGATACCCCTGAAAGGGGCCAGCCCTACGCGAATCGATCGAGACAGGCCCTGGCGGAACTGGTTTTCGGCAAAAGTGTTCGGGTGTTGGTGGTGGATACGGATCGTTACGGCCGGACGGTGGGCCGAGTGTGGGTAGGCGAGATGGATGTTGCCGGCGAGCTGGTACGTTCCGGTGCTGCCTGGGTGTATAGGCGCTATGCCACGCACGACAATCTGTATTCATTGGAGGAAATCGCTCGGAAGCAGGGCAGGGGCCTGTGGGGGCTGCCAGAATCCCAGCGAATTCCGCCCTGGGAGTGGCGGGAAGCGAAACGACGCCAGGCGACTGGAGATTCGATCAAGTCGAGTAGGCCGACAGCCTCCTGCGAAGAGAAAAAATCCTGCAGCCAGATCAGCTCCTGCGAGGAAGCACTGTTCTATCTTCAGCAGTGCAAGATGACTGACCTGGACAAGGACGGTGACGGCAGACCTTGTGAATGGGGAGTCTGCCAGGCCCAGGACTGATCTGCTGCGGCCGTGCAATCTGCGGCCACTTCCCACGGCCCTTCTCGTCAAATAGCTGCGGCTATTCTCCTCAAACGGACGCACCCGTGCTGCCTAGTGATGCAGCAGCAATACGGGCATACGACTGTGAAACAGCATTTGTTCGGTGAGCCCTCCCAATATCAGCTCCCGGGTGCGGCCACGAGAGTAGGCGCCCATAATAAGCAGGTCCGCCTTCCTGGCTTTAAATGCGGCTTCAAGCTCCTGGCTGACATGCTCACCGGGAGTGGCCAGGCGGCTTGAGCGAATTCCAAGCAGGGCCAGGTAGTCCGCCAGGTAGCTTGCCTTGGGCCCCGGCAGATTTTCCTTTCCGGCGCTGACTATGGTTACTTCCTCTGCCAATCGCAATATCGCCCTGGATCCGGATACTGCATTCGCGGCCTCGGTGCTTTGATTCCAGGCAATCAGAATTTTTTTACCAAGACTTCCTTTCCAGTCCCGGGGTATGACAAGCACTGGCTGGCCGGACTGCAATAGGGCCGCCAGCAGGAATGCTCTTCCACGCCCGGCGTCTTTCTTGCCCGGGCGTGAGGTGATAATCAGGTCAGACAAGGGGCCCACAATGGCCAATACCCGGCTGGGAGTGCCCACCATTTCCTTCCAGAGGGCAGAGCGCTCTACGCCGGGGTGGGGCTTGCGTATCAATGCGAAGCCATGTTTTTGCGCACGGGACTCGAAGAGCAACTTCGCCGCTTCGCAACGCAGGGAAACTTCTTCCGGGTTCAGGTCTGCGAGAACGTTACTCCACTCATCCGGAACCAGGGGCTTGCGCGATGAAGCCCCACTGGTTTCTCTGCGGTGGGGTCGTACGTGACAGCCAATGACGTTGGCGTCCAGCCTGGCAGCGATGTCAAACGCAGCATTCAGGGAGACGAGGCACTCCGGTCGATCAGCAACTGGAACGAGGATAACTTTCATGGTTGCACTCCTTTGCAAGACCACGAGTTCAGACTAGCCTCCACTGGCATGGCCGGCAATTCGTACATACACAGACACGGGCAGATGGGCCCCGGTGGTTAACCGATGTAGGTCAGCGCCAGGGCATTGGTGATGATGTGCAGGATGTTGTCAACAATGATCAGCAACCACCTGGCTATGTAATCAGGCGTGTCCTTGGGGAAGCCGGTTTCCCTGCATTCTTTCCACGGTGCGCTACCCGGGAAGGGTCGGTTCTTGGCCCAGATGACCACTCGAGCAAGGTGCCACCGATCGAGTATGAAATGGGTGCTTCCTATGACCAGGATAGTTAGCGGGTTTTGGGTAAGCAGCAGGAAGGGCAGGATGTAAAACACACAGTGAACCACCGCAGGAAGTGAGCGCTTGGTTTTGTGCTGGGCCATCCACTCGGTTTGTAACAGGTAATCCCCGACTGCATGGGCAACAAGTTGGTCCGCCGTGAACATGGTGACTTCCCCAGGTTAATTATTATTAGTGGTCACTGGATTAAGTTTTCGCCCTTGGCCCAATCTGTCGTTGCCTTTGGCCGCTAACCAAGAGTATAGCGGAAACTAATTAAACGTCTAAATATTGGAGCCATTCTCAATCCCGCACCGGGTTACCCGGGGACTGGTCATGGGAGTTCGGCGCGGGTAGTATCATTAGATGGTTGTCCGGCTCGACGTCTATAAAAAATAACAACCTGTCCTTGCCGGTGATTACGCCTTTCGCGTTGTGCAGTGCATGATCACGTCTACCTGCGTGTAATCTGTCCCTGCCCTTTTTGCCAAGTGATTAACGTGGTGAGGTGAAAGACGATGGACGCTGTTTATCCCCATACCCTTTTGGACGATCCTGATGAACTGGCCAGTTTCAAGGGCTGGAGCCGGGAGGTTTACCAGGATTTTATTTCCCTGCAACGTGGTGATTTGAGCGAAAACGAATTTCGTGCCAAATACCATAAGCGTTGCGCGATTATGGTGCTGGACATGACCGGTTTTACTTCAACCGCGATACGGGTTGGAGAGCTTCAAAGTTTACTGAGAATTCTGGATGCCCAGAAGGTCTGCTTACCCGTGCTCCGGGAATTCGATTCCAGCCTGATTCGATGTTTTGCTGACGACATTATCGCCTTGTTTGATGATCCTTCAGTTGCCCTGAATGCTGCATTCGAAATCCACCGTAGAATCGCGATGTTCAATGGATCCAATCACGCTTACAGCTACGCAACAGAGTGCTGTATAGGCATCGGGTATGGTGATGTGCTCGGGATAGGGCCGAACCTGTCACAGGGCGATGAGATGAACAGGGCATCCAAGTTGGGCGAGGATATCGCCCGGGCAAATGAGGTGCTGCTCACCGAGAAAGCCTATGAAGGCTTGCCTGAAATGGAGCACGTGAAATTCGAGAAACAAGGTCAGGACGACCAACTTTTTCCGTTTTATCGGGCCATGCTCAGGGATTAACCCGGGTGGCTACCAGATTGATTTGTCCCTGGCCTCCAGGTATCCGCAGGGACAGATTTCTATGCACTTGCCGCAACCTTCACAGGCATCCAGTGCGAGAGTGTAGTAATTCCCGGGCTCGACTTCTTCGGCCCGGGTAAAGCCTGCGGCGTTACAGTACATAAAGCACTGGTCACACCCGAAGCACAGTCCGCATGACATACATCTTTCGGCTTCCGAGCGGGCTTGCTCGCTGGTGATCGTGTTATCGATTTCCACATCCGGCTGTTCCAGCCATTGCTCCCGCGGTCGCCTGGGTTGGGCGCCACGACCTTGCCTGGCGTAGTAATCGGTTTTGACGCTGCCAGTGTCCACTGCCGGACGCATTCTCCAGCCCTCGGGCTTGGGTTCGCCACGCAGTTCGGCGTGGACGGCTTCGGCGGCCAGTCGTCCCTGGGCGATGGCCCTGCTGGCGATGCCGGGTCCCCGGTCATCACCACCGGCCCACAGGTCATCTTCCAGCCTCCCGTCTTCCTTGGTATGTAGCCATTTTTTACCATCATGCTCCGGGTTCAAACCCAGCCAGCCCGGTTCCTGGGATACGGCTACCAGCACGGTATCGGCTTCCAGTACATGTATGTCATCCGGGATGGGAACCGGTCGCTGTCGACCTTGTTCGTCGGGCTCGCCCAGGCGCATTTTCTGGATTTCGATGCCTGTCACCACATTTCCCTCGCGCAGGATTTTTGTGGGTGCAGCCAGGAACTTCAGCTGAATGTTCTCATCCACGGCATCTTCGACTTCATGACTGGCCGCCGGCATTTGCGCCAGGCTGCGTCGATAGACGATGGTGACCTGGGCGCCTTCACGGCGGGCAGAGCGGGCCGCATCGATGGCGGTATTGCCACCGCCGATTACCACCACTCGCTTACCGATGCGTGTCTCAACGCCGCGTTTCCTCTGGGACAGGTATTCAATTCCGGAGATCACGCCGGGTCCCTGTTCCCCCTGGATTCCAAGCTTTCTTGCAGCCTGTGCCCCCATGCCCAGGAACATCAGCCGATGGCGTTTCTTCAGGTCCTCGAACGGAATTTCCTTGCCGGCTTCCACGCCACGCACCACGGCGATACGCAGGTCCAGAATTCGGTGGATTTCCGCGTCCAGAATATCTCTGGGCAGCCGGTAGTCCGGTATTGCATGGCGAAGCATCCCGCCGGGCAGCGAATCTTTTTCGTAAATAGTGACCGGGTATCCGCGCCTGGCCATTTGATAGGCAAAGGACAAGCTGGCGGGGCCCGAGCCGATGACGCCTATGGATTCGCTATAGCGATTGCTGTCGGTTCTTGGCAAGGCCAGTCCCCTGGTGATTCCCCAGTCGCCAAGGAAACGCTCCATGGCATTGATAGAGACCGAGCCGTCCTTGCCGTCACGGGTGCAGCGACTTTCGCAGGGATGCGGGCAAATTCGACCCACGGTGGCCGGGAAGGGATTCAGCTCTACCAGTTTTTCCCACGCCAGGTCATAGGCATCATCCAGGCTGAGACCGTTTTTTTCGTGTTGGGCAATAATGCCCAGCCAGCCTCGAATGTCGCCGCTGTTGGGGCACTGGGCCTGGCAGGGGGGCATTTTTTCCAGCTGCTGGGCATGGGTCCAGAACGGTTGCACAATTTCCGGGTTGTCCGCCTTGTTGTTAGCCATTCCCGCTCTCCACCGGTTCTCGCTTTGCCGCCGGTTTCTTCCCGGGAACATTACCCGCGACGAGATTCCACATCAGGCTGGCGATATAGGCGGGGTGCAGGGTCCGCAGGAAGACCTCCCGGTAAGGCGCGCTGCCGCTGAACAGGTCCCACAACACATCGGACATGCGATGGGGAATCTCGGGATTTTTCTGCTCGTTGGCGGTCATTCGCAGTACACCGCGACGGGCGAACCGGGCTCGCTGGACCAGGCTTCCAATAGCGAATACCAATTTTCCTATCTGGTTGTCGCTGTCGACTTTCTTGCACAATGGCCAGTAGTACTTGCGGAAGTCCTCCGCGGCGACACCGTGGAAAACCGCTGTCCTGGCGGCGGCCTTTGCGGTGCGGTACGAGGCCCCGATACCGTCTTTGAACAGCCGCGTGGTGCCGCTGTCGCCGATCATTACCAGGCGGTCTCCATAGGAGGGCTTGGCGGTCTGGATATTTATTCTTGGGTAGCAGTGACAGACATGGGGTGGAATGACGCCTCCGGGGAAACAGTTTTTCACCTCTGGTGAGGAGAAAAATTGCTCCATGAGTTTGTCATCAATGTCATCTCCCAGCAGGCATAGCGTCACGTAGTTTCCCTTGGGAATTAGCGCGGCAAATTCCAGGCGGGGAATGTCCAGCAAAAAAACGTGCATGGACGGACCCAGGGTTTTCCGTATGAGCTCCTTGCCCAGGTGGAATTCACAAATAAATGTCTTGGTGACCTCTGGCGGGGAATACTCGGAAAGCTGGCCTTGCAGGGTTTTGATCAGGCGGCTGTTCACCCCGGTGGCGATCACCACCAGGTCATAGTCCGCGCTGCTACCATCGGCGCATTCCACGCGCATCAGTTCGCCATCGTTAGCCACATTAGTGACCAGTTTTGGCATCGCGGTGGCGCCCTGGTCGTAGGCCAGTTGCTGCAGGTATCCGTCAAAGCTGTGAGTGTCCAGTGGCTCTGAATTTCTCGGTCCGTTGCCCCGATAGATCGCCGCAATGCGCCGTTCGTGCAAGGGCGTGGCGATCTCAACATCGCCTACATCCATGTGCAGGGTGTAGGACTCAATGCCTCGTTGCACCACGTCATCGGGCAGGGCGATACCTTCGGTGGCCAGTCGTTGCACCAGGGACTCGGAAACTATCCCCCCGCAGTGGTTGCAGCCGGCGGGTCCCCGGTGGCAGAAGTGCCGGGGCTCGTACAGGTCGACGTTCAGTTCCAGCGCCACGGTGTCGGCCATTTTCAAGAGGAAATAACTGAACATGGATCCAGAGGGGCCGGCGCCTACTACGGCGATTCTGGAACCGTCGTGGAGTGTCTTGGCAAGATCAACAGGTTGGGCTTGTGCTCGCTGGCCAAGCTGGCTTAGTCCATCTGAAGCATGTAACACCGTCGTTATCCTCACCCGGCGAATTTTTTCAGCGGATGACGTTTCCAGTCTTTAACGGCAGCGTTTCAATCCTCTGCCTTGTACTCAGGCTGGTTAGCGCCAGCGCAGGTCCCTTTGTCGCCGTTTGTACTGTCCGGGTACCAATACCTGGACAGCATCCCGATCGGGTCGGGATTGTTATTTATCCTCGTATGTCGCCAATCGATCGGTCAGGTCGCGGATTCGATGTGACATGACTTTTACGATCCTGAAGGCCAGCGACGGGTCTTCATGAATCCCGCCGAGAAAGCTTTTCTTATCGATGGTGAGCACTTGGGCATCGCCCAGGGCGCGGATGGTCGCGCTGCGCTTTTCACTTCCGAACAGGGCCATCTCACCAAAGAAATCATTGGGCCCCATGGTTCGCAGCCGGAGTTCCTTTCCATGCTGATTCACAGCGACGGCTTCGACTTCTCCTCGCTGTATCACATACATGCAGTTGCCGACTTCACCCTGGTGAAAAATGACTTCACCGTCTTTATATTCCTTACCCAGACTGGCCATATATCTGACTCATTCTTGTTCTTGGCTCACCACACTTGAGCTTAGTACACAAGTAAGAATAAAACAGGGAATGCCATAAATCATTATATATTACATGGACTTAGTCTTATATTGGCCCTGCTCTGAAACAGCCCCCGGGATGGGGGGAGGTGGCGGAACAGCGCCCTAGAAACTGGAAATCGTGTACAGGAACTCTGGGCCGTAGCGTTGCAGCTTCTTTTCACCCACGCCGGTGATCATCATGAGTTCTTCATCACTGGAAGGTCGGCGCCGGGCCATCTCCACCAGGGTGGCGTCACCAAATACCACATAGGGTGGCACGCCCTGTTCCTCTGCCAGGGATTTGCGCAGCGCTCTCAGGGCCTCGAACAGGCCTTCGTCTCCGGGTTCCAGGCCTGCGGCTGCCCGGGAGCGTTTCCTGGTCTTGGTTTTTATTCGCGGCCGGGCCAGGACCAGTTGTTCCTCGCCCTTGAGTACCGGCCGGGCCTGCTCGGTGAGCTTGAGCACCGAGTAATGTGCAATGTCCTGTGTCAAAAGGCCCCGGTGGATTAACTGGCGGACGATGGAGGTCCATTCGGCATCGGACATCTCGTTGCCTATGCCATAGGTGGAGAGCTTGTCGTGGCCCAGGTTGCGAACCCGCTCTGTGTCCGCTCCCCGAAGCACATCCACCACGTGCTTGATCCCGAACCGCTCGCCAACCCGGTACACGCAGGAGAGCACTTTCTGGGCTTGCACTGTGGCGTCAAAGGTTTCCGGCGGATTCAGGCAGATATCGCAGTTGCCGCAGTCCTCGTCCAGGTGCTCGCTGAAATAGCCCAGCAATACCCGGCGGCGACAGGTCAGGCTCTCGGCAAACCCCACCATGGCCTGAAGCTTGTGCGTCTCGATCCGACGCTGTTCCGGGTTCTGGTTCTGCTCCAGCATTCGTCGTGCCGAGGCCACGTCCTGGGCGCCGAACAGCAGCAGGGCTTCAGAGGGCAGGCCGTCCCGGCCGGCGCGTCCGGTTTCCTGGTAATAGCCCTCGATATTTTTGGGCATGTCGTAATGCACCACGTAGCGCACATTGGGCTTGTCTATACCCATGCCGAAGGCCACCGTGGCCACCACGATCTGCAGGTCATCCTTGATGAAACGTTCCTGGACGTCCTGGCGAACTGCCGCGGGAAGGCCCGCGTGGTAAGCGGCTACCGACATGCCCTGGACTTCCAGGTGGGTGGCCAGTTCCTCGGTGCGTTTTCGGGAAAGGGCGTACACGATGCCCGAGTCGCTGCCCTGGTTTTTCAGGAATTGGGTTAGCTGGTCCATACCACGGTGTTTTTCCAACACCGTGTAGCGAATATTGGGACGGTCAAAACTGGCCACATAGCGGGCCGCATGCTCCAGCCTCAGAACACTCACGATGTCTTCCCGGGTGTGGGCATCGGCGGTAGCGGTGAGTGCGAGCAGCGGTATCCCCGGGAAGTGTTCTCGCAGCGCGCCCAGGGCGGCGTACTCGGGTCGGAAATCATGTCCCCACTGGGACACGCAGTGGGCCTCGTCCACCGCGATCAGGGAAATCGCGATTTCCGAAAGACGGTCCAGGAAGCCCGGGTTCATGAGCCTTTCCGGCGCCACGTACAGCAGGTCCAATTCACCAGCATGCAAGCTTGCCAGGACCTGGCGCGCCTTCTCCGCGGGCAGGGTTGAGTTGTAATAGGCTGCGGCCACACCATTGGCGGTCAGGGCATCAACCTGGTCTTTCATCAGGGATATCAATGGAGAAACCACCAGCGCCACACCGGGCCGAAGCAGGGCCGGCAATTGATAGCACAGGGATTTCCCGCCCCCGGTGGGCATCAATACGAAGGCATCCTCGCCGGCGATCAGGTTCTCGATGATCTCCTGTTGCCGGGGCCGGAATTCGTGGAGGCCAAATACCTGGCGCAGGGTGTGGTGCAGTGTGTCGGGGGAGGGCATTAAAATCCGCGAGCTTGAAGCCAAAGAACAGCATCATACGGGAAGTGCCGGGCAATGGGGCGCCGCTTTTGCGGGGTTTGGCCCCGGTATGATCCGGTGTCAATCCCATCGTGGTAATTACCGAGGCTGGAGCGGGGATAAATAGTCGTATACTCGGTGGTAAGATAATTCAGAATCCGGACACCGGGTGTCCGTGATCAGGCAAAAATGCGTTGCGAGGATCTTAGACGATGAAAACAG
>JBFFTZ010000033.1:0-13949 GCA_041571575.1 Gammaproteobacteria bacterium
ACTACACCGCCCAGCTTGTCAGGTACGGCGCGCAAGATGGCGTAGAACGGGGTGAAATACCACACCGGAGCAATATGCTCGGGTGTCTTCATCGCGTTAGCCGGCTCAAAGTTGGCGTGTTCAAGGAAGTAGCCGCCCATTTCCGGGGCGAAAAACACCACAGCGCTGAATGCCATCAAGAAGACCGCCAAGCCGGCAGTGTCCTTGACGCTGTAATACGGGTGGAAGGCAATGCCGTCCAGGGGCTTGCCGTCGGGTCCCTTCACATTCTTGATCTCGACACCGTCAGGGTTGTTCGAACCCACTTCGTGCAAGGCCAGGATGTGGGCCACCACCAGGAATATCAGTACCAGCGGCAGGGCAATCACATGCAGGGCAAAGAACCGGTTAAGCGTGATATCGGAGATATAGAAATCCCCGCGGATAAATTCCACAAGACTATCGCCAATCACCGGAATCGCACCGAACAGGGATACGATCACCTGGGCTCCCCAGTATGACATCTGTCCCCAGGGCAGCAGGTACCCCATGAACGCCTCACCCATCAACACCAGGTAGATGAGCATGCCGAAGACCCACAGCAGTTCCCTGGGCGGCTTGTACGAACCGTAAAGCAGCGCGCGGAACATGTGCAGATACACCACGACGAAAAATGCCGAGGCGCCCGTTGAGTGCATGTAGCGAATCAACCAGCCCCACTGCACATCGCGCATGATGTACTCCACCGACGCGAAGGCGTCAGCGGCGGAAGGCTTGTAGTTCATAGTCAGGAAAATGCCGGTGACCAACTGGATGACCAGCACCACCAGCGACAGTACGCCAAAGTAGTACCAGAAATTAAAGTTCTTCGGAGCATAGTACTCGGCAGCATGCTCGTTAAACATCTTGGTCAGGGGGAAACGTGCATCGACCCAGGCCAGCAGGCGCGCGCCGGCGCCCTGATTTTCATTTGAGCTCATTACGCAACCCCCGCGTCGTCGCCAATCAGGATGAGGCTGTCATTGAGGAAACGGTATGGCGGAACTTTCAGGTTCAAGGGAGCAGGAACGCCCTTGTAGACCCGGCCTGCCAGATCGAACTTTGAGCCGTGGCAGGGGCAGTAGAAGCCGCCTTTCCATTCGGGACCGAGATCAGCCGGAGCCACCTCGAAACGCTCTCCCGGCGAACAACCCAGGTGCGTACAGTTACCGATCACGACAAAGATTTCGGGCTTCAGCGAACGGTACTGATTGGTCGCGTAACCCGGCTGCTGGGGTTGGACGGACTCGGGGTCTCTCAGCGAAACCTCCACCTCGGGCAGGCTCTGCATCATCGCGTCGGAACGGTATAGCACCCAGACCGCCTGGCCACGCCAGGTTACCCGGATCATTTCACCCGGCTGCAACTTGCTGATATCCACTTCAACCGGGGCTCCCAGGGCCTGGGCACGTGCACTTGGCTTCCAGGAAGATAGAAATGGAACTGCCGCGAAACCCGCGCCAACAGCGCCGGTAACGGTAGTAGCGACGGTCAAAAAGTGACGCCTGCTTTTGTCAACGCCCTCACTCATCAAGGAGTCTCCTGAATCTGGAACTTAACCCGATTGGGATAAATGAAACATTCGGATTATGCTTGCGGTGCCACAGGCTTCCACCTTGTGGCACAACGCAGCAAACGAAACATTATACATGGCGCTTGGATTTTGCGGTACGTTCTGACCATAAAATGCGCCTAAAAGGTAGGCAAATGCTTAGAGTAGCGACTAAAAAAGGCGTTCTCCGTGAGGAGGAACAATGAAAAGCATGAGACCGGGAGCCTTCCTGGCCCAATCTGCCGCCACTGGGCTGGCGGTTGCATTTGCCGTGCTGTATTTCTTCCCCAACCAGGCGCTAAACCTCAGCCGGTCCGCCGGCAGCACCCCCAGCTCATACGCACAAGCGGTCCAGGCTGCTGCCCCGGCCGTGGTGAATATTTATTCCTTCAGAAGACTGGAATCCAGTGACGCCGAAGAGCCCGGGGCAGAACCCACCCTGACCAGCAGCCTGGGATCGGGAGTGATCGTCGACCGGGCTGGTTACATTTTAACCAATCACCACGTAATTGATGGAGCAGAAAGAATCAGCGTGCAGCTGTCCGACGGCCGGGCATTGACCCCGGAGGTGATCGGCACCGACAGCCCCACAGACCTTGCGCTGCTCAAGATTCCCCTGGAAAACCTGCCGGCAATCACCCTGGGCAGGTCCGACACCCTGCAAATCGGTGATGTGGTACTGGCCATCGGCAACCCTTATGGCCTGGGTCAAACCGTCACCCAGGGAATTGTTAGCGCAACGGGCCGCTGGCAACTGGGCCTGACCCTGATCGGGGATTTCATCCAGACGGACGCGGCGATCAATGTGGGCAACTCCGGGGGAGCGTTGATCAATTCCCAGGGCGAACTGATCGGAATCAACATCGCCACCCTTGAGCCGGAACTGGCCCTGGAACGCCGGTTACCCGAAGGGATCGGTTTCGCCATACCCGTGAACCTGGCACGGGGCGTCATGGAGGAGCTCAAGACCCGTGGCCGGGTGGTCCGGGGGTGGCTTGGAGTAGAAGCGATAGACCTTACCCCCGCCCGAGCTCGCGAGCTCGGGCTCTCACAATCAACTGGAATCGAGGTGCGGCGTGTCTACCCGGACAGCCCGGCAATGACCATCGGCCTGCAGCCAGAGGACGTGATTACCGAGATCAACGGGCAGGCGATCCTGGTACGACAAAGTGCGGTAAATATCGTTGCCGGGCTTCAGCCGGGAAACGCAGTTGAACTGGCAGGTGTTCGTGATGGCGAAGCTTTCCGTGCCAGCGCCACCTTGATTGAGCGAGCAGAATAAGGCGGTTATTCGCGAATTCGTTGAATCTTTGCCCCCAGCGCGGAAAACTTTTCCTCGATCCTCTCGTATCCCCGATCGATGTGGTAAATCCGGTCGACGATGGTTTCGCCCTCCGCCACCAGGCCCGCCAGGACCAGGCTTGCCGAGGCACGAAGGTCAGTGGCCATCACCGGGGCACCGGTCAGTCGGGGCACCCCCGTAACGATCGCCGTATTGCCCTCGATTCGAATGTCCGCACCCATACGCTGCAACTCCTGGGCATGCATGAAGCGGTTTTCAAATACGGTCTCGGTAATTGTGCCGACACCCTGGGCCACCGAATTCAGTGCCGTGAACTGGGCCTGCATGTCCGTGGGGAAACCAGGATGGGGTGCGGTACGCAGGTCAACAGCTTCGGGCCGGCGTCCCCGCATGTCCACCTCCACGGTATCCCCTTCCACCGTCACCGTGGCGCCGGAATGCCTGAGCTTGATCAGCACCGCATCCAGGTGCTCGGGACGAACCTTGCGGACTTTCACACGCCCGCTGGTAATTGCAGCGGCCAGCAGGTAAGTGCCCGCCTCAATTCGGTCCGGCAACACCGTATAGTCAGTGCCCTGGAGGTTTTCCACACCGTCAATCACGATGGTGTCGGTACCGGCGCCTGAAATCTTTGCACCCATGCTGACCAGGAAATTCGCCAGGTCCACGACCTCGGGTTCCCTGGCTGCATTCTCGATAGTGGTCCGACCGTCCGCCAGGGTGGCGGCCATCATCAGATTCTCGGTGCCAGTCACGGTGACGATATCCAGTACCAGCCTGGCGCCATGCAGGCGCCTCGCCCGGGCTCGGATGTAGCCATTGTCAATCTGGATATCGGCGCCCATTTCTCGCAGACCAGCCACGTGAAGGTCCACCGGGCGGGCGCCAATAGCGCATCCGCCGGGCAGGGACACATCCGCCCTGCCGAACCGGGCCAGCAATGGGCCCAGCACCAGGATCGAGGCGCGCATGGTTTTCACCAACTCGTAGGGTGCTGCCAGGTTGTTAATGCCCGACGAATCAACCTCCACGCCCATATGGTCATCAAGCGTGACCTCCACGCCCATGCGACTAAGCAGCTCTATGGTGGTGGTCACATCCCGCAAGTGCGGAATATTTCTCAGCATCACCGGCTTTTCGGCCAGCAGGCAGCCGGCCAGAATTGGCAGCGCCGCATTCTTGGCTCCAGAGATCACGACTTCGCCATCGAGCCTCTGGCCACCACATATTTTCAGCTTATTCACGTTGTGTTTATCCGGTTCAGGATCCTTGGGCAGCCCACTCTTCTGGAGTCAGCGCCTGGATCGACATGGCATGAATTTCACGGCCCATAAGGGCTCCAAGGGTCCCATAGATCATTTGGTGCCGACGTATCCGGCTCTGACCGGCGAATTCCTCGCTGACCACCAGGGCCTCAAAATGGGTCTTGTCCTCACTAAGCACCTTCACCTGGGCGCAGCTCAGGCCACCATTAATCAAGGCTTCGATATCTTCACATTCCATTCTGCTCTCCGTCGTACTCCGGTATCAACGTCCCGGGACTGCCAATCGGGAGCAGGATTGTATCTAAAATTTCACGCCCCCGTGGCCCCTTGTGCTTAAAAGACCTTCACAGCTTCCCTGCTCTAACGTGTATGATTCTCAGGAATAGCAAAAACCGGCCACATTTGAAGAGCCGATAAATAATGATGAAACGAAGGCCCACAACCAATTTCAACTTTCTTCTAGCCGAATATGGATGCCCTGAGCCGGGCAGATTTCAGGAGGGTGCGCAGAAGTGCTGATCTTTGCTACTGCCACGCTGGCCGGATTCCTGCTGCTCGTATGGGGCGCAGACCGGTTCGTGCATGGCGCCGGAGCGGCGGCCCGAAACCTGGGCGTGTCGCCCCTGATGATTGGCCTGACCATCGTCAGTTTCGCAACCTCACTCCCGGAAGTACTGGTATCGATAACCGCGTCATTGCAGGCTTCGCCGGGTCTGGCTATCGGAAACGCAATTGGCTCAAACATCGCGAATATCGGATTGGTCCTCGGAGTCACGGCGGTAGTGAGCCCGATCCACCTGGAATCGGCAACCTTGCGCCGGGAAATTCCCGCCCTGCTGGCGGTCACCCTGCTGGCAGCCATGCTCTGCATGGACGGGGACCTGGGGCGCTACGATGGCTATGTATTGATCGGCGGCCTTGCCTTGCTGCTGTACTGGATCACAAAACTCGGATTCCGTTCCGCGGCCACTGACCCGATCCGCCAGGAGTTCGAGGAAGAAATCCCCGCAGATGTATCCATGCAGTCCGCGGTTATCTCGTTGGCCCTGGGCCTGTTGGTGCTGTTGGCAGGAGCCAACATGCTGGTCTGGGGCGCCGAGGAAATCGCCCGGTCAGTGGGCATCAGTGATGTGATCATCGGCCTGACCATCGTCGCCGTCGGAACCAGCCTCCCGGAATTGGCGGTTACCGTGGTCAGCGCGATGAAGAACGAGCATGGCCTGGCTATTGGCAACGTGATCGGCTCCAACATGTTCAATACCCTGGCAGTGCTGGGACCCGCCGCTGCCATTCACCCGATCGGACTGCAGCCCAAGGTCATGAGCTTCCATCTTCCGGTGATGATTGCACTGACCCTGGTGTTATTCGCCCTGACCTATGACTTCAGCGGACGGGGCAAGATCAACCGGATTGAAGGACTTTGCCTGGTGATGTTGTTCACCGCATATCACTACTACACTTTCAACTACACGCTGTAATTCCGGGCAACCGGAAAAATTGATCAGGACCCCGTGATTCCCGGTGCAAGCAATGCCAATAAAAGATCAAGACCGAATCAAGTCACTCGCCCGCAATGTGCTGGAGACCGAAGCCCGTGCGGTGACCGTTTTAATGGACCGGATTGATGACAAGTTTGTCCGGGCCTGCGAAATCTGCCTGGAATGCCGTGGCAGGATCGTAGTGATCGGAATGGGAAAATCCGGCCACATCGGAAGCAAGATTGCCGCGACCCTGGCCAGTACCGGAAGCCCGGCATTTTTCGTTCACCCGGGTGAAGCCAGCCACGGCGACCTGGGAATGATTACCGGACCGGATGTAGTCCTGGCCATTTCCAATTCCGGGGAAACCGCCGAACTGATAACCATCCTGCCCATGATCAAGCGCCTGGGTGTGAAACTGGTCAGCATGACAGGCAAACCCGATTCGACCCTGTCCAAGGCCGCAGATGTGAACCTGGATGTCAGCGTGGCCGAGGAAGCCTGCCCCCTGAACCTGGCACCCACCGCCAGCACGACGGCGACACTGGCCCTGGGTGATGCCCTGGCCGTTGCGCTGCTGGAAGCCCGCGGATTCACCGAAGAGGACTTCGCCCGCTCCCATCCCAGCGGAAGCCTGGGACGACGCTTGTTGCTACACGTGGGAGACCTGATGCACTCAGGCGACCAGATTCCCCGCATCCAGGCAGACAAGCCTCTGAGTGAGGGTCTGCTTGAAATGAGCAGGAAAGGCCTCGGCATGACCACGGTCTTCGGTGAAAACAACCATTTTGAAGGCGTCTTCACCGACGGTGACCTCCGCCGTGCCATTGATGACTCCCTGGATTTGCGCACAACCCTGATGCGGGATGTAATGACCCCTCGCGGCCACACCATCGCGCCAGAATTACTGGCTGCCGAGGCGGTGCGGATGATGCAGACCCACAAGATCACCTCTTTGCTGGTAATTGACGAGTCGGACGAACTGGTTGGCGTGCTGCACATCCATGACCTGCTGCGTGCCGGGGTGATGTAACGCCGTCCTGGCGCAATGCCGGGACAAGCAGGCGGAACTGAGGCTAAACTACCCGGAAGTATCCCGCAGCCGGGATCATGCCCCTCCAGACCAAGGAAATACAGCATGCCGCAAATCTATGACCTCTCTTCTGTCGCCCTGGTGGTCTTCGACGTGGATGGGGTATTCACTGACGGGCGCATTCTCATCGGCCCCCAGGGAGAGGAATACAAAACCTTTCATACCCGGGACGGCCACGGCGTGAAACGCCTGATGGCCTCCGGACGCCAGGTGGCAATCATTTCCGGTCGAAATGCCACGGCCGTGGAACACCGCATGGCTGAACTGGGCGTGCAGCACGTATTTCAGGGCTGCACGGACAAGCTCAAGGTGCTCCTGGCCCTGCTTGAGAAGCTGGATATTTCCCTGGAAAACGTTGCCTACATGGGTGACGACCTGCCGGATCTGGAGGTAATGCAGGAGGTGGGACTGCCGGTCACGGTTTCTGACGGGGCCCAGGAAATTCGCTCCGCCGCCAGCATCGTTACCCGGTCCGCCGGTGGACACGGCGCGGTGAGGGAATTCTGCGACATGCTCCTCAACGAAGCAGATCAGTAAGCATGCGCAACCTGATTTACGTCATTGTTCTAGGTTTTGCAGTAGCCGCGAGTTGGTGGCTGGCCCGCAACCTGTCCAAAGAAGAAGATGGCATATCGGGACGTGACCTCAAGGAACCGAAACGGGGGTTTTATCTGCGCGACGCCGTAATTCATGGCACCAGCGAAGATGGCTCGCCGGAGTACATCTTGAAAGCCGAGCGTATCGATCAGAATCTTGCGCAGCACAGCTTCGACGCCGCGGTCATCGATCTGACCCTTAAGGACGAGGGTGGCCCACCCTGGCTGGTCAAGGCAGATACGGGAACCATTCCGGCAGACCAAAGCTATATTCAGCTTAACGGCGGGGTCAGGGCGGTTCGCGACCAGCCCGACCCGACATTCAGCATGGAAACTCAAAGCATGCGCTTGCTAACCGAGGAGAAAGTCGCCGAAACCAGTGACCTGGTCATTATTCGCTTTGGCCAACAACAACTGACAGCGGTTGGAATGCGTGCGTATTTCAATGAAGACAGGGTAGAACTACAATCAAAGGTACATGGCAATTTCACTCCGTAATCTGACAATTACAGCAACCTTGCTGCTGGCGGCCGCAAGCTCGGGCCCAGCGTGGGGCGTGCTGACCGGTTCCCGGCTACCCATCGAACTGGATGCCGATTCTTCCGACATAGATCGCCGCAACGACCGACTGATTTTTCGCGGTGTGAACATTTCCCAGGGCGATCTGGGCATCGAAGCCGAGGAAGCGGTGGCCTCCACCCTGGATTTCGCTAACAGTGAGTGGGAGTTCACCGGCAAGGTCAAGATCCGCATGAGTAATTCCAGCATCCAGGCGGACAAGGCGATCATGACTTTTTCCGAATATCGCCTGGTGTCAGCAGTCATCCAGGGCCAGCCTGCCGAATTCCGCCAGGTCGAGAGTGACCAGAGTATCACCGAGGGACGGGGCCGATTGCTGGAGTACGAGGCCGATAACGGAATCCTTCGCCTGTCCGATCAAGCTTCACTGAGTCAGTCGGGCAAGGAAATCCACGGAAGCATCCTCACCTACAGCATCAATGAAGAACGCGTGGTCGCCACTTCCAGCGATGCGACAGGAGAACGGGTACGCATAGTCATTACTCCTGAAAGCCTCGAACAACTTTCTGAAGAGACCTCGCCTCCGGCTGACCAGCCAGGCATCCCCGAGGAAGAAAAGGAACCGGAGACACCCGAGCGGCCATGAGTACCCTGAAAGTTACTGACATCTCGAAACGCTTCGGCGCACGACAGGTAGTAAAAAGCGTATCGCTTGAGCTACGAAGTGGCGAGGTCGTCGGTCTGCTGGGCCCGAACGGAGCAGGCAAAACCACCGCTTTTTACATGATTGTCGGTCTGATCCCCTGCGACCGCGGAAGCATTCACCTGGACGACGCCGACCTGACCAACCTGCCGATGCACCGACGCGCCCGCCTGGGCCTGGGTTATTTACCCCAGGAAGCGTCAGTTTTTCGCAGCATGACGGTAGCCGACAACATCATGGCTATCCTTGAAACCCGACCGGGCCTGGACCAGGCCGAACGGGAGCGCAGGCAGGAAGAACTGATGGAAGAGTTACATATCGGCCATTTACGCAACAGTCAGGGCATTGCCCTGTCCGGCGGCGAACGCAGACGGGTGGAAATTGCCCGGGCATTGGCGGCGGACCCCCAATTTGTGCTGCTTGATGAGCCTTTTGCCGGCGTGGACCCGATTTCAGTAATAGACATTCAGCGCATTATCCACCACCTGACCGAACGCAAGATCGGTGTTCTCATTACCGATCATAACGTTCGAGAAACACTGGGCATTTGCGAACATGCCTACATTCTCAGTGATGGCAACGTAATCGCCAAAGGCAAACCCGAAGAGATTGTCGCGAATCGAAGTGTACGGGAAGTCTACCTGGGCGAGGATTTCCGGCTCTAGGCGCGGGTCTGCCGGGCAGGAAGTTGCACGAGTTAATAAACAGGGGTACACAAAATAGTGATGACCCGCAAAACGCAAATGACACAATGGAGTAGTTCTTGCTGAAGCCCAGCCTGCAACTCAAGCTTGGCCAGCAACTGACCATGACGCCCCAATTGCAACAGGCAATACGCCTGCTGCAACTGCCTGTCATGGAATTGCAGACCCATATCCAGGAAGCGCTGGAAACCAACGTCATGCTGGACGTTGAGGAGCCTGCCGGTGAAACCACGGTCGACGAAAACCCTGCCAGTGAACAGGTAGAGGAAGCACCGACCCCGGAGCAGGACTTCAGTGAAGTTGAAGCCAACTGGAACGATCGCGGGGTAACCGCTTCGACAGACTCAGGCTACAACCCGGGCGAACCCCGACCCAACCGGGAGCTTGCAGACCTCACTGCAGACACCTTGAGAGACCACTTGCTGTGGCAACTGGAAATGGAACGGCTGGATCCGAACAAGGACCTGATGGGCCAGGCCATCATCGATGCCATCAACGACGATGGTTACCTGGTGGACAGCATGGAGGACATCCGCAACACGCTGCTCCCCGACCTGGACGCCAGGATGGATGAGCTCGAAGCCGTGTTGATGCTGGTCCAGAAATTTGATCCCAGCGGCATCGCGGCCCGGGACTTGAGCGAATCGATCTGTCTGCAATTAGACCAACTCGACAAAGACACCCCCGGTCTTGCGCTGGCCCGGCTCATCGCAAGCGAGAACCTGGAGCTTGTTGCGGAGCAACAATTTACTGCCCTGAGACGCAAGCTGCATTGCGATGACGAGGAGCTGGACCATGCAATTGCGCTGGTTCGAGCCTGTCACCCCCGTCCCGGATCTACCATCGGCAGCGGCGGAACCCAATACGTTATTCCTGATGTGTACGTAAGGAAAATTGACAACCGGTGGGTAGTAGAGGTCAACTCTTCAATAGCCCCACGACTATGCGTCAATTCGACCTACGCTGGCGCCATAGGACGCGGTACTGATCACACTGTGCTGAGGACGCAATTGCAAGAAGCACGCTGGCTGGTACGCAGTCTGGAAATCAGGGATGAGACCCTGGTCAAGGTGGCGCGCTGTATTGTTCAAAAACAGCAAGAGTTCCTGGATCACGGCGATGTCGCCATGCGCCCGCTTGTACTTCGTGATGTAGCCGAGGAAGTGGGAATGCATGAGTCCACTATTTCCCGCGTTAGCGCTAACAAGTACATGCATACCCCCAGGGGCATTTTCGAATTTAGACATTTCTTTTCCAGCCACGTCTCGGGAGATGACGGCAGCGAGCATTCCGCAGTAGAGGTTCGCGCCCGAATCAAGCAATTGATAGGGCAGGAAACCCCCAAGAAGCCACTGAGCGACAACAAGATCGCAAAGGCTCTGTCCGAGGACGGCATCCAGGTTGCAAGGCGCACCGTCGCCAAGTACCGGGAAGCCATGTCCATCCCGCCATCCAGCGAACGCAAGCGGCTCGCAAGCTGCTCGTAACAACCGCTAAGGAGAAAATGATGCAAGTAAACGTATCTGGACACCACATTAATGTCACGCCACCACTGCGCCGATATATCTCCGAAAAACTGGAACGAATTCAACGACACAGCGATCATATGGTAAACGCCAACTGCATCCTTACCGTGGAGAAACTTCAGCACAAGGCAGAGGCGATGATCAGTATGCGGGGCATCCAGATTTACGCGGACGCGATTGAACAAGACATGTATGCAGCAATTGATGGCCTGGCTGACAAACTGGATCGACAGGTGCGAAAACACAAAGAAAAGAACTCCGATCACCACGCCCGGGATGTGGATAAATCGGTTTACGAGTAACATTGGCGTAAGGCGCCACAACCGAGGAATACATTTTAAGCAGGGGGGCCATGCCCCCTTGTTTTTATATGACTGCTTATGGACAAGATCGAGAGCAAGCTTTCTGAATTGATCACGCCAGGACGAGCCTTGGCCAAAATCAATGCGCGCAGCAAAAAACACGCCCTGGAAATTTTGAGCGAAATGCTGGCCGAAACACTGCCACCAGATCCCGATGCACCTGATCGCCTTAGTCTGACCAACTACGTTATGGAAGCCCTGGTGCAGCGAGAAAAACTTGGCAGCACGGGACTGGGAGAGGGCATTGCCCTGCCCCACGCTTCACTTCCCCAGCTGGAAAAAGTGACCGCAGCGGTAGTGACTCTTATGCACCCCGTGGATTTCGACGCACCCGATGGCCAGGCTGTGGATGTGATCCTGGCATTGATCGCCCCGTTGCCCCCCTCCCCTGCACACCGGGAAATCCTCGAACGTGCCAGTCTCGTGCTATCCGACCACACCGGTGAATGCCCGTTGCGCGAAGCCCAGAGCAGCACCGAATTGCATGCGGCGCTGACGTGCATCGACGAGGCCATCCTGGCAAGCTACGAGTCCCAGGCCGCTGAGGAGACTTGATGCCACACTCCGATATCAGGTTGGTTGTAGTAACCGGCATTTCAGGTTCGGGCAAGAGTATTGCCCTGGACATGCTGGAGGACCTGGATTTTTACTGCATAGACAATTTGCCGTCGGGGCTGGTAAAGCCATTCCTTGAGCAGGCGGCAAGCGGCGCCCTGGAAACCTATACAAAGACGGCAATCGCACTGGACGCGAGAAACCTTCCGGACGAGTTGATCAAGGTTCCGGAAATGATCGGCAGCCTCAAGGCGGCTGGAACCCAGGTGGATGTTATTTTCCTCGACGCCGACGATGACGTTGTCATCAAACGCTATGCAGAGAGTCGACGCCGACACCCGCTGAGCCGCAAGGGATTAAGCCTGGCCGAGGCCATCAAGTCGGAGCGTCAAGTGCTGGGCCCACTCTATGATCTCGCCGACCTGGTTGTCGACAGCACACGCACCAATGTGCACCAGTTACGCCGCATCATCAGTGAGCGCGTTTCTGAAAAGCTGTCAGGCAGCATGGCACTGAACTTCACATCCTTCGGGTTCAAGCACGGTCTCCCACACGATGCCGACTATGTGTTCGACATCAGGTTCTTGCCAAATCCCTATTGGGAAAACGAACTGCGGGATTTCAATGGCCTGGATCAGCCAATCATCGACTTCCTGAACTCGTCACCCGAAGTAGAGGAATTTTTCACCTCACTGACGACCTTCCTGGAACCCTGCCTAGAGCGGCAGAAAGAACAAAACCGCAGTTTCGTCACTGTCGCCCTGGGCTGCACCGGTGGGCGTCATCGCTCGGTTTTCCTGTGTGAGAAACTCGCCGCACACTTCCGTGATCACTACCCCCAGGTCAGCGTGCGACACACAGAACTGCTCGATTAGTCGGGAAATCCTGCTCGATGGCATGGACTGCCCATGGCAGCAAGGCTACACTGCGACCCGACGGTTCATACCTCATCCAGAAATAGAACAACGAGTGAACGCATGGCGGAAGTCGAGCAAATCGTAAATCCCTCAACACGGCTGGAAGCGCTACGCAGCGCTCTGGACGCGGGATCGATGCGCCCGGCAAAACGGATGATCAATGCACTGCATCCGGCGGAAGTTGCCTCGCTGATCGAATCCCTGAGACCCGCTGAGCGCCAGATTCTTTGGGAACTTGTTCCCGCGGATAACGAAGGCGATATCCTGCTGGGCCTCAACGACGAGGTGCGCGCCAGCATCATCGCCAACATGGACGATGAGGAAATCGTCGCCGCCGCCGACGGCATGGAACTGGATGACCTGGCCGACTTCCTGATTGATTTGCCGGAAGCGATTATCCAGCAGGTCATGCACTCCATGGACCAGCAGCACAAGGACCGCCTGCAAGCGGTTCTTGCCTACCCGGAAGACTCTGCCGGCGGCCTGATGAATCCGGATACGGTAACCGTACGCCCGGACGTGAGCATCGAGGTCGTGCTGCGTTATCTGCGGTTAAGCGGCGGGGTTCCGGATAAAACTGATGCCCTGTTTGTAGTTAACCGAAATGACCTCTACCTGGGGACCCTGCCTCTGACTACCCTGCTGACCGCAGACCCCGCCCTGGCAGTCTCGGAAGTAATGGAATCAGATCCAGTGCACTTGCTTGCAGATACGCCGGCAGCACAGGTCGCAATGCAGTTCTCGGACCGGGATTTGCTGTCCGCCGCCGTGGTGGATGAGAAAGGCCAACTCCTGGGCCGGATCACTATTGATGACGTGGTCGACGTTATCCGCGAGCAGGGTGAGCACTCCCTGATGAGCATGGCCGGTCTGGATGAAGACGAAGATATGTTCGCCCCGGTTTTCAGCAGCGCCCGGCGCCGGGCCGTATGGCTGGGGGTAAACCTGGCCACGGCCTTCCTCGCCTCCTGGGTGGTGGGATTATTCCAGGCAACCCTGGACCAGGTGGTGGTACTGGCCATCCTCATGCCTATCGTGGCCAGTATGGGAGGCATCGCGGGAAGCCAGACCCTGACCCTGATGATTCGCGGTATCGCACTGGGCCAGGTTGAGAAGTCCAACTCCCATTGGTTGCTCAACAAGGAAATCATGGTTGGCCTGCTGAATGGACTTGCCTGGGCAAGCATCGTCGCCCTGGCGGTGATTCTGTGGTTTGGCGACTGGCGCATCGGTGTGGTCATCGCCGCCGCCCTGGTCATCAATCTGGTGGTGGCAGCGATTTCAGGCGTCGGGATTCCCCTCTTGTTGCGCAGATTCGGTGTCGATCCGGCACTGGCCGGCAGCGTTGTCCTGACCAC
>JBFFTZ010000034.1:0-13666 GCA_041571575.1 Gammaproteobacteria bacterium
CAATCCCGCCCCCATGATAGCCGCGCAGAAAATGGCCAGTTCGCCAGCGCCTTCGACATAGGGAATGCCGAGATATTCAGAATAGTCGACACGGCCGACACGATAGGCGATTATTGCAAAGGTGCCCGCCGCGATGATCACAGGCATGATCGCCAATCCGTCCAGGCCATCGGTCAGGTTCACCGAGTTGCTGCTTCCCACTATCACGAAATAGGTAAATGGCACGTAGAACAGACCCATCGGGATCAGCACATCTTTCATGTACGGAATCAGCAAGGACGTTTCCGCCGGAGACCTGGCGCTGACATACAAGGTAATGACCACGGCCAGGGCGGTAACGCTCTGCCAGAACAACTTGGTCCAGGGTGCAATGCCCTCGGAACCATCCACGTAGAGCTTCTTGTAGTCATCGACAAAGCCGATAGCACCGAAAGCCAGCATCGTGCCCACCACCAACCACACGTAATGGTTGGTGAGATTGGCCCACAACAAGGTGCTGACCGCTACCGCGATAATAATCAAGCCACCGCCCATGGTTGGCGTGCCGGCCTTTAGCAGGTGGGTTTCGGGGCCGTAGTCGCGCACCTTTTCGCCAATCTGGCGAACCCGGAGATGCTTGATCATCAGCGGGCCAACCACGAAACAAATGGCCAGGGCCGTCAACGCACCCAGGATGGCGCGCATGGTCAGGTATCCGAACACATTGAAGCCCGGATCGAACTGGGCCAGCCATTTAGTCAAATACAGCAGCATTCTTAATTTCCTGTCTTGAGCGAGTTATCGGCACTACCAGTCAGCGCCTGAACGACGCGCTCCATGCGCATGGCACGCGAACCTTTCACCAGCACGCAATGCTCCGGGCCAATCCCGGCCAGTAAGGTTTTAAGCAGCGAATCCAGTTCAGTGAAATGCTGGCCACCTTCGCCAAAGGCCTCCACAGCAACCGCACACAGTCGGCCAAATCCAAACAGGCGCTGCACGCCGAGCTTCCTGGCAAGTGCGCCAGACTCCCGGTGAAGACGTTTTGCATCGGGGCCCAACTCTCCCATGTCTCCCAACACCAGCCAGGGGGTTCCGGGCATGTCTGCCAGGGTTTCCATGGCAGCCTTCAGGGAAACCGGGTTCGCGTTGTATGTGTCATCACAGACCAGGGCGCCGCTGGCAACGCGGTTGAACTGCAAGCGGCCGGAGACAGGTTCCACCTGTTCCAGTCCGGCAACGATGTCACCAAGCTCGTAACCCACTGCAAAACAGGCGGCAGCAGCGGCCAGGGCATTTCGGGTGTTATGCACCCCTGCCAGCGCCAGCCGAACCGGCGCCTCACCAACAGGGGTGCAAAGGGTGAATTTCTCGCCAACCATCTGGGAAGATGGTTCGCGACGAGCATGAAAATCGGCGCTTTCGTCCAAACCAAAGGTCAAGATATTCTTGCCCGCAGCCAAGTCTTTCCACAGATCAAAAAAATCGTCATCACGGTTAATAATTGCCGTGCCCTTGGCCGACAGGCGGGTAAACATTTCGCCCTTTGCCCTGGCCACGCCTTCAAGGCTTCCAAAGCCCTCAAGGTGAGCCGGCCCCGCATTGGTCAGTACCGCAACATCCGGCTTCGCAATGCTCGTCAGGTAGTCAATTTCACCGGGATGATTAGCGCCCATCTCAACCACCGCAACCTGATGATCGGCGGACAGGTTGAACAGTGTGAGCGGCAGACCAATGTCGTTATTCAGGTTGCCCCGGGTGGCCAGCACTTTCTTTGTCTGGCCCAACACGCTGGCGATCATTTCTTTAACCGTGGTCTTGCCATTACTTCCGGTTACTCCGATCACCGGAATGAGGAAGCGACTGCGCCATAGCCTGGCCAGACTACCCAGCGCGAGCCGGGTATCGTCAACCAGTACCTGGCTGAAGCCGCCCTCGCATTCATGGTCCACAACACAGCCGACCGCGCCAGCATTGACAGCATCCCCGGCGTACTCGTGACCATCGAACCTGTCGCCCTTCAAGGCAACATACAATTGGCCTGAGCGCACAACACGGCTATCAGTCGTGACGCCACTGAATGCCCGGTCCACGCCCACCAGGCGGGCCTGCAAGTCACGGGCGACCTCTTTCAGCGAACCTGTAATCATGCTCGCCCCTCCAACGCCGCGGCCGCACAAGCCTGATCACTAAACGGCTTGCGCAGGCTTCCAATCTGCTGGTACTGCTCATGCCCCTTGCCCGCAATAAGCACCACGTCTTCTGAACCAGCCGCGGCGATGCTGTGCTTAATTGCTTCGGCACGATCGCTTAACTCGATTACCTGCCCGTGATCCCCAACCCCCTCGCGGATATCGGCGATGATGGCCTCGGGATCTTCGTTCCTTGGGTTGTCACTGGTAATCACCAGGCGATCGGCCAGCCTTGCAGCAACCTGGCCCATCAACGGTCGCTTGCCGCGATCCCGGTCACCGCCGGCGCCAAACACGCACCACAGTTCACCGGCACAATGGGCGCGGGCCGAGGACAGCGCTTTCTCCAGTGCGTCGGGTGTATGGGCAAAATCCACGATCACCATGGGCGCGCTGCCGCCGTGCGACAGGGCCTGCATACGTCCGGGCGGTGCCAGCACCTGCCCCAGGGCACTGACCGCGCTGTCCAGCTCGATGCCCTCTTCCAGCAGAACCGCAAGCACCAGCATCAGGTTTGCCGCGTTGAAATCACCAATTAGCGGACTTTCCAGAGTGGCGTCACCCCAACTGGAGCGCAGTCCCAGCACCAGCCCGGTATCCCGGGTCTGGATATCTGCCGCCTGCAACCACCTGCCTTCCTGCAACTCCGGACGAACCCGGGTCGCCACCGCCACCCGATGCATGGCTACATCGAGACTACGGAAAAGGCCCAGGCCAAATTCGTCATCCACATTCACCGCCGCCATCTTTAGACCGGGCCGGGTGAACAAGCGTTTCTTGGCTTCGCCGTAACTGGCCATGTCCCCGTGGTAATCCAGGTGATCACGACTGAGGTTGGTGAACAGGGCATTGGCAAATTGCACTGAATCCACACGACCCTGGTCCAGGGCATGGGAGGAAACCTCCATGACCACGTGGGAGGCGCCCCAGGCCACCATTTGCGCCAACTGGCGATGCACGGTGATCACGTCAGGGGTAGTCAACTCGACGCCATGCAATTGCCCGGGAACACCCCAACCAATGGTGCCAATCATGGCGGCATTGATACCCAGGCGCTGCCAGGCACTGGCCAGCAACCAGGCGCAAGAGGTCTTGCCATTAGTGCCGGTGACCCCGGAAACACTTAATCGGCTGGAAGGCTGCCGGAAGAAGCGATCGGCCAGGTCCCCCAGCTGCTCGCGTAATCCGGGTACCGGGAAACATTTGAGCTCATCACTCTCGGGCGCCGTGAGACCCGCTACCGGCTCCCAGGCCACTACCCGGGCGCCGGCCTGCCGGGCCTGCTCCAGGTAATCAAGCCCATGCCCGCTGTGCCCGGCGCAGGCCAGGAACATGCCGCCCGCTTCCAGTTCCCTGGCATCCAGGGAAATATCCGGCACCGGCAGCCCGCGCCAATTCTTCGGCACATGGGTGCCCAGCAATTCGCCAAGTGTCTGCATGGCGGCGCTCATGGCTTGTCCCTCATAGCCTGGATTATTTCCCCGGGCCGACGACGGGGAACATTATCCGGCGCAACGGCAAGCAGGCGCAGCGCGCCAGAGGTGACATTGGAAAAAACCGGGGCGGCGACTTCACCACCATAAAACTTGCCGGCCGATGGCTCGTCGAGCATCACCACCGTTGCCAGGCGCGGGTTGCTCGCCGGCGCCAGGCCAGCGAATACTGCCACATAACGGTCCTGGGAATACCCGCCGGCATCAGCTTTCCACGAAGTGCCGGTCTTGCCTGCCACCTGGTAACCATTCACCGCGGCGAGGGTTCCCGTGCCTCCATTGGCGACAACGGTTTCCAACATTTCAATCAGCGCACGCGAGGTGGCCGGGGAGACGACCTGGTCACCCCGAGGCGCCTCGTCAAGGCGCAACAAACTTATCGGCAGGTGCTCACCATGATTGGCCAGTGTGGCGTAGGCCTCGGTAAGCTGAAGCAGGGTCACCGACATACCGTAGCCGTAGGACATGGTGGCCTGGCTGATGGGGCGCCAACTATTGTAGTTGGCCAGCAAGCCGGCTGACTCGGCCGGCAGACCGCTACCGGTCAGGGCGCCGAAACCGAACTGGGAAAAGGTGTTCCACATGTACCGGGCTTCCAGTTCCATGGCGATCTTGGTGACCCCCACATTACTGGACTTGGTCAGTACGGTAGCCAGGCTGATGTTGCCCAGGTTGTGCTTGTCCTGGATGAGTTTGCTACCTACCTTGAACGATCCCGGCGAGGTGTCCACGGTGGAGTCGCTACGGAAGGTTCCGCTCTCCAGCGCCGCCGCTATCACGAAGGGCTTGATGCTTGAACCGGGTTCGAAAATATCGGTCACCGCGCGATTACGATAGCGGGCCGGTCGGAATTCCGAGCGGTCATTGGGGTTGAAGGATGGCTGGTTTGCCATGGCCAACACTTCGCCAGTGGTTACATCAATAACCACGATAGAACCGGACTTGGCATTGTTGGCTTTCACCGCGGCTTTCAACTCGCGGTAGGCCAGGTACTGGATACGCAGGTCCAGACTCAGCTCCAGGGGCTGACCTTGCTGTAACGGTTCCACCTGTTCGACTTCTATGGTGTTGCCGCGACGATCGCGCAACACTCGCTTGAAGCCTGGCTCACCGGCGAGCCAACCGTCATAGGCCAACTCAAGACCTTCCTGTCCACGGTCATCAATATCCGTGAAGCCCAGCAGGTGACCGGTGACTTCTCCGGCCGGATAATAACGATGATATTCGCGCTGCAGGTACACGCCGGGAATATTCAGCTTCTCAACACGAAGAGCCCGTTCCGGCGACATATGTCGCTGCAGGAACAGAAATTCGCGATTCATGTTGGAGGCGATCCGACGCTTCAACCAATCCGGCTTTACTTCCATGGAACGCGCCAGCTCGGGAAGCCTATCGGTGGCATCGGCCACGATCCTGGGATTCACCCAGACGCTATCCACAGGAGTGCTGATCGCCAGGGGTTCACCATTGCGATCGGTAATCGGACCACGCGGCGCAACGATGGGCACGATGCGAATATGACGAGCCTCGCCCTGCTCTGCCAGGAAGGTATTACTGAGCACCTGCAAGTCCAGGGACCGGGCGGCCAGCGCCATACCTGCCAAAAGCAGAATGCTCATTACAAAACTGACCCGCAAGCGGATCCGTTTCAAATTCTGCTCAAAAACCGCGGACTTGCTCATTGGCTAACGATGATTACGTCTAGGGGTTGAGGGATGTGCATGCCGAGGCGCTCCCGCGCCTCCCGGTCGATGCGCGCATGGGTGGACCAGTAACTTTCCTCTATTTGTAATCGCCACCAGTCCACGACCAATTCATCGCGCTGGCTGTTGAGTTGCTGCAGGAGGGTGAACTGACGCCTGGACTCGTGGGTTACATACACAACGGCCAGAGATGACAACAAGGTCATGACCAGCAAACCGGGTACAAGCAGGCGCAACAGCGGTGTCATGTTCATCGCAACTTCTCCCCCACCCTCAAGGTGGCGCTGCGCGAACGGGGGTTTTCATCCTGTTCCTGCTCTGAGGCCGTCACAGCCTTGCCAATCACTGCCATGCGGGGCTTGGCATGCTCGGGGATGTTCGGCAAACCGGCATACACCGGGTCGGGTCGGGAGTGGCTGCGGATAAACCGTTTCACCATGCGATCTTCGAGGGAATGGAAACTGATTACACACAGCCGTCCACCGGGAGCGAGTAACTCCAATGAAGCATTCAGACCGGCTTCCAGAGACTGCATTTCTCGGTTGAGATAAATCCGTATCGCCTGGAAACTGCGGGTAGCGGGATGCTTGCGGCCGTGGGGCCTTGGCACCGCAGATGAAATCAGTGCGGCCAGGTCCAAGGTTCTTTCCAGCGGTTTTCCCTCGCGTCGACTCAGGATTGCCCGGGCAATACGCCTTGAATGACGTTCTTCACCGTAGCGCCAAAGAACCTGGGCTATTTCCTTTTCAGAGGCTTCGGCCAACCACTGGGCAGCAGTCATGCCTTCTTCATTGTCCATGCGCATGTCCAGGGGACCGTCTTTCTGGAAGCTGAAGCCACGCTCCGCCTCATCCAGTTGAGGCGAAGAAACACCCAGGTCGAACAAAAGTCCGTCCAGCGCGCTAATTCCGTGCTCCCTCGCTAATTCCCCCAACATTTCGAACGAACCCCTGATAATCGTTACACGTTGGTCGTCGCCAAATAAATTCTTAGCCACTTCGATGGCTTGAGGGTCCCGATCCAGCACTATCAGCCGCCCATCCGGCCCCAGTGCGCCAAGGATTGATCTCGCGTGGCCACCCCGTCCAAACGTGGCGTCCAGGTACACACCGGAGGCCTTTACAGCCAGAGCCTCCAGCACCTCCCTGTGGAGTACCGGCAAATGACGTTCCAAAGCCGGATTCCTATAGAGAAAGTGATTCGAGCTCAGACGGCAGATCTACACCGTCGTCATCGGCCTGAAGCCACTGGTCGCGCTTGGCGCTCCAGCTGTCTTCATCCCAAAGCTCAAATTTATTGCCCTGACCAATGAGGATGGCCTGCCGGTCCAACCCCGCGAACTCCCTCAACTCACGCGGTAACAAAATCCTTCCGTGACCATCAAGATCGAGTTCAGTCGCATAACCCACCATCAGCCTCTGCAGCTTGCGAGCCCTGGCGTTCAGGCTCGGCAATCGCATCAGCTTGCGCTCGACTTCTTCCCAGTCCGGATACGGATAAATAAGCAGGCAGTAGTCACGATCCACGGTAACCACAAGCCGGCCGTCACTTCTGTCGGACAGCCGGTCGCGATAGCGCGTCGGCATAGCCATCCGCCCTTTTGCGTCCAATGTGATTTTGCTTGCACCGCGAAACATGTCTTTTGGGTCCTCCAAAAAGCCTGGAGTTCCATTTCTCCCCACTTTTCCCCACCTCGGCACACTATAGGTACGCTAAACCAGCACTGTCAACTGGAAAACAGCAAAAATTTCTTAATAGTGAATGACTTAGACGCGCTTTTTAGCTGGATTTCAGGTCATTTTTATGACCTTTTGAGGCACAAAATCAGTATGTTAAGAGCGCTTCCTGAGAAAGGCCTTTAAATAGAAAAATACTTTTAAAGGTGGGAGTCGGCCGATAAGCCGGGTTTTGTCTTGGACAACCATTCATCTGGGATACGCGTCACCGCGTACCTCAAGCGACCTACCCGGGAACGAATGCGGGCCACATCTACGGCCGAAGCCGATCGCTCCCCTATTTGGTCTTGCTCCGGGTGGGGTTTACCTAGCCGCGAAGTGTTACCACTCGCGCGGTGCGCTCTTACCGCACCATTTCACCCTTACCGGCATCCGTGAGGATGCTTAGGCGGTATGCTTTCTGTTGCACTTTCCGTAGGCTCACGCCCCCCAGGCGTTACCTGGCACCCTGCCCTTCGGAGCCCGGACTTTCCTCCGCGGGTCAAAGACCCGCCGCGGTTGCCTGGCCGACTCCCGCGGCGAACAATAGGTCCTGAGAAGGCAAAACTCAAGGCAAATCAGTGCCTTTTTGCAATTCTGTGGCTCGCCTGTAGACCTCGTTGCGGCGCAGCCCACATAACTCCACGGCCAGCTTTACCGCCTGGCTCAGGGGCAGCTCGGGCAACAGCACTCCCAGTACCCGGTCCAGCTCCGGATTTTCCGCAATCTCCGCAACCGGCCTCCCCTGCACCAGCAAAACCAGCTCTCCACGCACCATATCCACATCCGAGCCCGCCCGATCGCGCAATTCTGCGAGACTGCCCCGGTATATGCTCTCGTAGAGCTTGGTCAGCTCCCTGGCCACCGCGGCCTCACGATCTGACCCAAGAATCTCGCACATATCGTTCAGCACCCCCGCAAGGCGCTTTCCGGATTCATAGAACACCAGCGTTCTCGTTTCATCGGCCAAGCCTTCAATACGGGTCCGGCGGGCACCTGAGCGGGCCGGCAGGAAACCCTCGAAAGCAAACCGGTCGGTGGCCAGTCCGGCTACCGACAAGGCCGCCACTGCCGCGCAGGGGCCGGGGATCGGAATGACCGGCATATCCAGCTCCCGCAGCCTTCGCACCAGGGGAAATCCGGGATCGCTGAGCAAGGGTGTGCCTGCGTCCGACACCAGGGCGAGACTTTCACCGGCTTGTAAGCGCTGGATTATCGACTCCAGTTTCTGGCGCTCGTTGTGCTCGTGCAGGGACTGCAGGGGTTTGCTCAAACCGCAGTGCCTCAACAGCTGGGCGGTATGCCGGGTGTCTTCGGCCAGCACCAGGTCTACCTGGCCCAGCACATCAACCGCCCTGGGAGTCAGGTCAGCCAGGTTGCCTATCGGTGTAGCGACAACATAGAGGGTACCAGCGGCAATCTGTTGCATGGGATAATCCAGCCGGAAAGGTTAATCTTGCGGGCAGGATACTAAAAGCTGCGGCTTTAAGTGGATTTCCGTAAAAATCGGTCATCGGGCCACTATTGCGAGTGGCCACTGGCCCCAGTTGGTGCTTGACTGGCAGTTAGGCCAATTCAGACCCGGGAACATAACACCATGAGAATATTTGCCGGCCTAGTTCACAGCGCTCCGCGCGGCCTCCTGATGCTGCTGTTGCTGGCGGTCCTGTCGGCCTGCCAGGCGCCCGTGAAACAGGTAGACACCCGCAGCCAGGTTTATCGCGCGGAAACAGCAGCGGCCCAGGGACAGTATCGGGACGCCGCGCAAATATACATGGAACTTGCAGCCCGGGATGCGGGAACCCAGGCCGATCACTGGCGACTGCTTGCTGCCCGGGAATGGCTGAATGACGAAAACCTGGTTGCGGCCGTTGCGGCTCTGGAATCGATTGCCGGGCCCATGAGCAGGGACGATTACGCCCTGTGGACCATCCTCGGGGCACGGGTCGCGCTGGCCCGGGGCGAACCTGCCGAGGCGCTGCAGAAACTGGAAGAATCCCCACTCCCCTCGGCAACCCTGGCCGCACAGTTTTACCAAATCAAAGGCATGGCGCTGCTCGCACTGGGGAGGGTAGAACAGGCGATACAGGCCTTCGGCGAGGAACAAACCTGGGCAAACAACGCCCAGGAACTGCTGGCAAGCCAGCAACTCCTGCTGGATCAGCTGCAAGCCAGGGCACGCAAGGGCGCGCTGCCTGACTCCAGCCTGGATCCGGTGGTCCAGGGCTGGCTGGACCTGGCGCGCCTGAGCAGCATAGCCTCCACCGATAGCCCTGCACTACTGGCGGGACTGCGTAACTGGCGCCTGGACAACCCTCAGCACCCAGCCGTCACAGGCGTTGTAGCGGCCCTGATGGAGCGCCACCGGGGCGCGAACAGCTATCCCATACAGGTTGCTCTGCTGCTGCCGTTAAGCGGACGAGAACGTGCCTACGGCGAAGCTGTCAGGGACGGGTTCCTTGCCGCCTACCTGAACAGCCCCAACAAGAATTTACTGCCCCTGGTCAGGATTTACGACACCCGGCACCTGGGCTCCGCCGCCACCTACCGGGAAGCCATCAGCGAAGGCGCCGACATGGTGGTTGGCCCATTGCTCAAGCAGAACGTTACCGAACTGGTTGGCGTGGCAAATGGCGAGGTCCCGGTACTGGCCCTGAACCGCGGAAATGTCGGAGGCTACACCCCTCCCGCCTTTTACCAGTTTGCCCTTGATCCTGCCGAGGAAGCCCGTGAAATAGCGCGCGGCGCATTGGCAGACGGTTACACGCGCGCCATCGCGCTGGTGCCCTCCACCGGCTGGGGCCAGCGCATCCTGGAAAGTTTCACCAGCGAACTGATAGATAATGGTGGCCAATTGCTGGCCAGCACCGCCTACGATCCGGGTGAGCAGGATTATTCCTCCGCCATAACCCGGGCCCTGAACCTGGACCAGAGCAAGGAGCGCTTCCGCAGGCTGTCTGACTTGCTGGGCAAGTATCCGGAATTTGAACCCCGCCGCCGGGAGGACGCGGATTTTGTATTCATCGCCGCTTACCCCGAGCAGGGTCGGTTGCTTCGTCCGCAATTAAAGTTCCACTACGCGGCCAAGCTGCCGGTGTACGCCACATCCGCCATCTACCAGGCCGGTGCCATGGCAAACAACGACCTGGACGGGCTTCAGTTCGCGGACATGCCCTGGCAGTTGAGCATGACAAAAGAGACCGGCGGACTGCGCCAGAAAGTGGCGTCGGCGTTTCCGGGTTTGGAAGAAAATCAGCCGCGGCTGTTAGCCATGGGTGTGGACGCGTTCCGTCTGCTTCCCTGGCTGTATAACCGGCAGACAGACCTCCAACTGGCCGGCGCTACGGGCCGCCTGGGCATGACACCCGATGGGGTTATATATCGGCAGTTGCAGTGGGCCCGCTTCCGCAGCGGTGAGCCCAGGATCAGCAAACCCAAGGTCCTGTACCCGGCGCCCGGGGTGACGGAGCAGCCTTGAGCCGGGAGCGGCGGGCCCAGGGGAAAGAGGCTGAAAAGCTGGCCCAGGAGTTTCTGGTATCCCGGGGATTGAAACTGGTCGAGGCAAACTATTATTGCCGACTGGGTGAGCTCGACCTGGTGATGAGAGATAAAGATTCACTGGTCTTCGTAGAGGTTCGCCTGCGTCGCAATCCGGATTTTGGCTCTGCCGCGGAGAGCGTAACCCGAAACAAGCAGGACAAACTCTGGCGAGCCGCGCTACACTTTACGGCCTCCCGACCTGATCTGGCATCGCTGCCGGTCCGGTTTGATGTGATCGCCTTGTCCGATATGCGAATAGACGACAGCTGCTGGATAAAGAACGCCTTTGGCGCCAACCACTGACGGATTCAGAAACATGCAAGCAGAAGCCCGAATCAAATTGCTCTTTGCAGACAGCATTGAGGTCAAGCAACGCGCGATGGAACAACTTGCTCCCTCCATCGCTGCAGCGGGACAGGTAATGACCGACTGCCTGCTTAACAACGGCAAGATACTGAGCTGTGGAAATGGCGGCTCGGCAGGAGACGCCCAGCACTTCTCTTCCGAAATGCTGAACCGTTTCGAGATGGAAAGACCCGGCTTGCCTGCCATGGCGCTGACCACCGACAGCTCGACCCTGACATCCATCGCCAACGACTATTGCTACGAGGATATCTTCAGCAAACAAGTCAGGGCCCTTGGACAACCAGGCGACTGCCTGTTGGCCATCAGCACCTCTGGTAACTCGGAAAACGTATTACGCGCAGTCCAGGCTGCCCACGAGCGCAATGTGCAAGTGGTGGCGCTTACCGGACGGGACGGCGGAAAGATGGCAGGCATCTACCGCGAGGGCGACGTGGAACTTCGTGTACCCGCAACCTCAACCGCACGCATCCAGGAAGTTCACCTCCTGGTCATTCATTGCCTGTGCGACCTGATTGACCGCAGGTTGCTGGGAATGGAGCAATAGCCCGGTAACTCCCGGAGACCTACTTTACGATTTTTAGATGGGATCGCCGGGGAGTCTCCCCTGGGCCATCTGGTGTGGGCTCCGGATCAGGCGGCGGCGTGGGCTCAGTACCGTCGTCCTCATCTCCAAACAGCATTCCCTCGCCCGATTCCCTGCCATAAATCCCAAGCACCGCCCCGACAGGAATACTCACCGCCATGGGCGTTCCACCGAACCGGGCCTGGAAAGTAATGCCGTCATTCTCAATCTGGATCCCCGAGGCAGCCGAATAGCTGACATTGAGAACAATGCGTCCGTCCTTGACGAATTGGCTGGGAACCACGACCCCTTCTGCAGTCGCATCGACAACAATGTGGGGGGTCTGGTGGTTATCCGACATCCACTCATGCATTGCCCGTAACAGGTAGGGACGACGCGATGAAAGACCGGACCCGCTCACAGTCTACTGCCTGATCTCTCGCTCAAGTTCGGTCAAGCTCTGCTGGAACGAGGGACGATCAAAGATGCGCTGTGCATACTTGGCGATCGGTGCGGCCTCCTTGGGCAGCTCAATTCCGTACTTGGGCAAGCGCCACAGAATCGGGGCAATGGTGCAATCCACCAGCGACAATTCATCACTGAGGAAGAAAGGCTTGGCGCCGAATACTTCCGAACTCGACAGGATGCTTTCCTTGAGAATTTTGCGCGCCTTCAAGGCGGGCTTCTTCTCACCGGCAGCCTCAATCTGCTCAGCCATGGTGTACCAGTCACGTTCCAGGCGGAACAGCGCCAGGCGAAACTGGGCACGGGTAACCGGATCAACCGGCATCAGCGGCGGATGGGGGAAGCGCTCATCCAGGTACTCGATGATTACCCGCGAGTCGTACAACACAAGATCCCTATCCACCAGGGTGGGAACGCTGTTGTAGGGATTCAGATCAAGCAAATCCTCGGGAAGATCGGGCCCTTTAACATCGACGATATCAATGTTGATGCTTTTCTCTGCCAATACCATGCGAACCCTGTGGCTATGGGTACACAACTGATTGGAAAACAAAGTCATCACGGAACGCCTATTGGCAATATTCGACATATCAAGCTCCACTGGGCCTTGGCCCAGTCATGAAATCGGGGAAAGAGTCTTCGCAGCCCTAGTGCACATCCTTCCAGTATTCTTTCTTCAACGCATACGCGAACAGGAAAAATACCAACAGGAAGAACATCACCCAGATACCCAGCTGAACTCTCTTGAGTTGCACCGGCTCGCCGATGTATTCAAGGAAGTTCACGATATCAAGGACAAATGCATCGTATTCTTCGGCCGTGAGCTTGCCGGCACTGGCCTGCTCAAAGTGATCGAAGACTTCGTGTTCATTGCCGGCCGCATCCTTCTCGGTGCGATAAACAACCCGCTGGGTGCCCTGCAGTTCCCACAATACATGAGGCATGCTCGCACCGGGTAACACCAGGTTATTCATACCGGTGGTCTTGCCCTTGTCCTCGTAGAAGGACAGCAGGAAGGTGTACAGCCAATCGCCGCCGCGGGAACGGGCGATCAGCGACAAATCCGGCGGAGGCTGACCGAACCAGCGCTTGGCATCATCTGCCGGCATAGCGACATTAATCGTGTCAAACGGACGCTCTGCGGCAAACATCAGGTTGTCCAGCACCTGACTCTCGGTCAGACCCAGGTCTGCACCCAGGCGATTGAACCGAACGTACTTGGCTGAATGGCAGCCAGAACAATAGTTAATGAAGTTCCTGGCGCCGCGCTGTAAAGAGGCGGTGTTGGATACGTCCACGTTGGCGGTCTTCATTGAAATACCGCCAGAGGCAGCCATGCCGACCATGGGAACACTCAGCAACAATACAATAAACAAGCGCTTAAGCATGGTAAGTCACCCTCTCAGGAACCGGCTTGGTCTTGTCCGCCTTGGACAACCAGGGCAGAAGCAGGAAGAACGCAAAGTAGAAGAACGTGGCCAAACGAGCCAGGTTGGTGTACACCGGCGTTGCAGGCTGCATACCCAGGTAACCCAGGGCAATAAAGGACACGGTAAACAATGCCAGCGGAAGCTTGTACATCCAGCCGCGATAGCGGATTGAGCGCACCGGAGAGCGATCCAGCCACGGCAACAGGAATAGCAGAAAAATC
>JBFFTZ010000035.1:0-13612 GCA_041571575.1 Gammaproteobacteria bacterium
CCAGGGCAAGGACGAAGAAAAACGCCGTGAGCATATGCATGTATGCATGGCCCAGGCTGGAGAAAACCAGCACCCATTTACTGTTTTTGGATGGCATCAGCCGCGGCACCGGTCTGTAGGAAGAAGCTATGCTGGAGCACCATCAAGGCGGACGCAAGCTGCCTCTCAGGATGAATGGAGAATCTCTTCCAGCGCATTGCGTAGTGTCTCGGGGATGGCCACCGGCGTATTGCTTTGCCTGTCTACAAACACATGCACAAAGCGCCCAAAGGCGGAGACCTCCCGGGCCTGCTGGGCAAATATCCCTATGCCGTACTCCACCGACCGGTTCCCCAGGCGATTCACACGCAGTCCCGCCTCGATGATTTGCGGATAGGCCAGCGCGCTACGGTAAACACACTGGGACTCGGCAACCACACCGATCACCGGACTGTTCTCGATATCCAGACCACCTCGATGTATCAGGTAGTGATTGGCGACACTGTCGAAATACGAGTAGTAGGTGACGTTGTTGATATGCCCGTAGGCATCGTTATCCATCCAGCGGGTCTGGATAGGCAGGAAATAGCTGTACTGATCGCGGGTGGGCGAATCACTCATAAATCACCAGTAGGAAAGCGCCGAACGGAACAATTCTTTCAGGGCCGCCCTGTCCACTGCAAGGGGCGCGTTACTTAACAGTCGTTGCTGGGGCATCGCCCCGTCGGTCAGGGCATCCAGGTCATCCACCGTATACCCTATGGGAGCCAGCCCCCCGGGGAAGCGGGCTTTCCTCATCAACTGCTCTAGCCGCGTGGACAACACTTCCCCTGCATCAGCGTTGCCCGCATCGGACACATCAGCCCCGAGCCAGCGTGCCACATCCAGGTGCCGTTCGGGACAGGCGCAGGCGGTGTGGCGAAAAACCGCCGGCGCATTCACGATCACCGACATCCCGTGGGGAACCATCGGATGGTCGTCCGGATAATCTTCCACCGTGTAATTCCTGACCAGTCCGGCCACCGCGTAGGACATGCCGTGGGGCAGGTGTACCCCGGAGTTGCCAAACGCGATGCCCGCCAGGGTGGCGGCCCACATCATTTGCTCCCGGGCCTCCAGGTCGGACGGATCCGCCATGGCCCGCTCAAAATACCGGCCGATTATCTGTAGCGCCCGTTCACAACCCATGTCACTCCAGGGATTCGCGCCCTGGCTCATGGGTCGGGCCATGGGGCCGGCAGGCGCCACCCGGGCGCTGTAGGGAATGGCAGTGTAGGACTCCGCCGCATGGCTGAGCACGTCAAAGGCGCTGGCGGCCAGCACATTGTGGGGCAGCGTGTGGGTGCATTGCGGATCAACCAGAGCCTCGCTGGGCCGCAGGTGAACAGAGGCTATTCCGGTCTTGGCCTTCATATCCAGAAGGTCAAATACCGCGATCCCGGTGCATTCACTGCCGGTCCCGCAGGTGGTCGGACAGGCAATGTGCGGTTTGAGCGGACCGGGCACCGGCCTGCCCTCGCCCACCGGCGCATTCACGTAGGCAAGAAAATCCGCCGGGTAGGTGGCGTACAGGTTCGCCGCCTTGCAGGTATCGATGACCGAGCCGCCGCCAATGGACAGGTAGCCGTCTGGATCAGCCTGCGCGGCAAACCTGGCAGCCTCAAGGAAAGACTCGTCGGTGGGCTCCACCTTCACCCGGTCATACAGCGCTACATCCAGCCCGGCTCCCGACAGGGAGTCCATGAGAGTCTGGAAAAACGGCATTTCTTTTATACGACTGTCGGTGAAAACCGCCACCCGCTTCACGGCCCGTGAGGTCAGCCTTTCACCGGCTTCGGCCAGGCAGCCAGGACCCAGGGTGATCTTGGACATATCGACCGAGAAGGCACTTTCGCATCCCTCGGCCAGGGCGTAGTAATGGTGGCAACAACTCACAGGAGACCCTCCGGCATCCGGGATGATCTCAACCGTAACACAGCACCCGGGAACCGGGCGCGAGCTAATTCACCTGGAGGGGGCTCAGTCGCAAATAGCGCTGCGAATCAGCTTGTATTCGTCCTTGACCATATGGCCGAACATGGGATCAGGTCGCGACTCGATGGCCTTGTCAACTTCCGTCCAGTCTTCCTGTCTCAGGAATTTCTTGGCCAGGGGAAACAGGACTCTTTCTTCCAGTTCCACGTGGCGCCGCTGCACGTCAACATAGCCGCGAGCCATCTTGCTGAAGTCCTCCACCGACATTACTGATCCACCTTCCACTTCATTGATGGCCGCGCGGAATTTCTGACCCATTTCCGCCAGTTCTCCATGCTCGTGCAGGATATCGTCGATCTCGGGAATCGCACCCGCCTGGCGCTCGCGCAAGCGCTTGAATACCAGGTCTTCCTTGGGATGATGATAAATGTCGGGGAAATTGGTCATGTAATGCATGACGTCTTTCATCAAGTCCCACTCGGGATTTTCTCCTTTCTCCAGCAAACCAATCTGGGCGTCCAGGAAATCCAGTACACGGCAAATATGGGCGTGCTCTGTGTGCAGGGCTTTGAGCACATTCTGCATGGCGGGCTCCGAAAATTTATACTGCTTCTATTGCTGTAGATTGTTGATTTATAGGCCCCCGGTCTTCAATACGTGCTTGCCGCAGAGGCCTTTCAGCTCTTGCCCCCGGTCTTGTAAAAGCTCCCGAAAGCCGCATCGCATATAGGATAGGTGATATTGAAGTTCCACCTGGACATCAACCTGACATCGTGGTGATTGGTATGCAAGCCCCGCAGCACCGCGACCAGCCGCCTCCTGCCCAACCAGGAATCCGCGGGCATGTGGTAGGCCAGGTGAAATACCTCGTAATTCAGGAAATAGGCGACCGCGGTGGCCACGAACAGAAAACCCACGTTCTCGGCAAACAGCCAGGTAAGGAGAATGCCCACCGGAAAGGCGAAGACCGTCACGAAGAACACCATCAGGACCGGCGGAAACAACACCACTCTCAAGTCCCGCAGGCTCTCCAGTTCCATGTCCCGGTGACTGAAAAACCTGTGATGCTGTCCGGCATGCCGTTCAAACAGGATCTTCAGACCACGCACCGGACGGTGCATGGCAAAACGGTGGCCCAGGTATTCCGCCAGGTTCGCGTAAAGAAAGGTCAGGGGCACGGTCAGCCATTCCAGGGGCTGGACCCGGGTTAACTGAAACAGGCAATAGACAACCACCGCCAGTCCCGACCCGAAGGTAAAGCACAAGTGCGCCACGCCCCGGTAATTCTCCGGGATGATCTCCCGACGATAGCGCTCACGGTAGTCTGAAAGGCTCTGTGTCAACGACGCTCCTGCACGGGTCCGATTCATCCGCCTTCCAACGTAGAGCAGGCCGCGATCGCTTTCAAGTTGGCACAGCGCTCAAGGCAGATTAAGGTAATCAACAGCAACCTGCAGGCATAGCAGGTAGTAACGCCCCGACTAATCGGGGGACCTCAAAAGAACGGAGTTCCAAACCAGATGACATCGAACTCACCGGATAATCAAACCGAGACAGCGGCGCCTCCGCTGCTCGCACCCAGTCGCGACCTCAGCATCATGGCGCCCTTTGGCTGGCTGAAAAAAGGCTGGGCGGATATGCGTCGCGCGCCGCGACAAAGCCTCAGTTATGGCATTGCCGTCACCGCCTTGAGTTACCTGGTAAGCCTGCTGGCCCTGGGCCTGGGCAGTTGGGTGATATTCCTGGCGCTGTTATCCGGCTTCATCTTTATCGGGCCGGTGATGGCCATCGGCCTGTACGCGATCAGCGCCCAACTGCAGCGCGCAGAGGAACCTTCCCTTTTAAGGTGCTTCAAGGCAGAACGAAAATGCATGGGCAACGCCCTGGTATTTGCCCTGTTCCTGATGGTCATCTTCCTGGTCTGGGCCCGGGCCGCGTCCATGTTGCATATCTTCTTCCCCATGGAAGCCGAACCAGGCTGGTCCGAGTTGGTCACTTTTTACGGAATCGGAAGTGCCGTGGGCTCGATTTTCGCCGCGATCACCTTCAGCTTCGCGGCGTTCTCGCTACCGATGATCATGGACAGGGAAGTGGATACGGTCACCGCCGTTGTCACCAGCATCAATGCTGTGCTTCGCAACAAGGCGGCAATGATCGTCTGGATCTTGCTGATCGTATTCGCCACTGCCCTGGGCTTTGCCACCGCATTTATCGGCCTGGCATTCACCATCCCCCTGATCGGGCACGCCACCTGGCACGCCTACCAGGAGACCATCGATGCCGGGATTTTCCCTCCCAATGAACCCCCTGGGGTATAAGCCAGGCGGACGCCGGCAAACTTGATCCTGGCGACAACCGGAAGCACGACCCATGAGTCAGTTACCAAAAACCTGCATTATCGGCGCCGGCACCAGCGGCGTGATTTGTTCAAAGGTATTGAAGCAACACGGAATACCCTTCGACACTTTCGAGGCCGGCAGCGGCCTGGGGGGTATCTGGCGCTTCCAGAACGACAACGGGATGTCCACCTGCTACCGGTCCCTGCACATCAACACCTCCAAGCGCATGATGGAGTTGTCGGATTTCAAGTTCCGCCCGGAAATTGCGGAGTACCCGACTCACAATGAAATTCTCTCGGAATTTGAACGCTACGCGGATCAGTTCCAGGTAAAGCCCCATATCCAGTTCCAGACCCGGGTGACTCACTGCGAGCGCCAGGACGGAGGTGGCTGGCAAATCAGCCTGGAGGGTCCCGGAGGAGCCAGGACAGAGCACTATGATTTCCTGATAGTGGCCAACGGCCATCACTGGAGTCCCCGGCTGGCCACCTATCCGGGGCACTTCGACGGCCTGCATTTCCACAGCCACCATTACGTGGACACCACCACGCCCCACGATTTACGCGGCAAGCGCGTGGTCGTGGTGGGCATGGGTAATTCGGCCATGGATATCGCCTGCGAGTTGGGAAGGATCGGCCAGGGCGCCGAAAAGGTTTTCCTGGCCCAGCGGTCCGGGGTCTGGGTGATACCCAAGGTCCTGGGGAATATCCCCCAGGACAAGCTGGTCAGGCATCCCATGCAGAAGCCGGGTTTAATTGAACGCCTGCTCAGGACCCTGGTTCCCCGGCGACTGCGGCTGGCTGCCTGGGACATGACCATGGAGGCCGTGATCAAGATCCTTGCGGGCAGCCCGCAGCGAGTTGGCCTCAAGGCCCCCAGGGAGCACTTCCACAGCCGCCACCCAACGGTCTCCCAGGAACTGTTCAACAGGCTGGTGCACGGAGATATCACTCCCAAGGGAAACATCAAGGAATTGCGGGGTGACCGGGTGCTGTTCGAGGACGGAACCGAAGAGCAGGTGGACGTCATTATTTCGGCCACCGGTTACAACATCGAATTCCCGTTCTTCGACAAGACCTTCATCGACGCGCCGGGCAACAGCATTCCCTTGTGGCAACGCATTTTCGATCCTGAACTCAAGGACCTTGCCTTCCTGGGACTGGTTCAGCCGGTCTGCGCGATGATGCCCATAGCCGAACTGCAATCGAACTTCATTGCTGACTACCTGGTGGGCGAGGTGGCGTTGCCGGTGCCGGCAGACATGGAAAGGCAGATGCGGGCCTTCGATGAAACCATGAAGGCCGACTACACCCTGTCCGAAAGCCACACTATCCAGATCGATTGCCCGGAATATTCCTACCTGCTGCAAAAGGAATGGAAAAAGGCCCGGAAGCGGGCTCGCGCCGCGGGAAATCCGATACCGGTTCCCGCCGGCACCTGAACCGGGCTATCCGGTGCCCAGAGCGCCCGACTCGATCAGTTCTTTGATCTCCACGGGGGACAGGCCCAGTTCCTTCAGTACTGCTTCATTGTCCGCCCCCAGGGCGGCGCCAACGTAGCGGTAACTCGCCGCCGTGGCCGAAAATTTCAGTGGGCAGCCGATCTGCTTTTGACTGTCACCATCTTGCCTTGGCACATCGACCAGCATTCCCCTGGCCTGCATCAACTCACTGGCTGCGGCCTCCGGCAGATCCAGCACCGGCTCTACACAGGCATCGACCTTGCCGAATGCCTCGACCCAATCCTGAAGATCGCGCCTGGCAATCTCCCCGGCCACCTGTTCCTTGAAAGCCGCTTCATCCTCCGGTCGGGGACTCAGGGCCAGGGGAAGCAAGTCCTCCCTGCCCAGGCCCAGGCACAATTGCTGTCTGAACCGGGGTTCGAGACTGCCCACTGACAGGTAGCGACCGTCCCGGGTGGGGTAATACCCATAAACGCCTCCGCCACTCAGGGGCCCGCTACCCGCGGGCAAGCTGATTCCCGCGGCCAGGGCCGCCGGCCCTGCGGTGGCATTCAGGGCAAATGCTGCGTGGGTCATGCTCACGTCAACCTGTTGCCCCTGGCCGGTATGTTGGCGATGAATGACCGCCGAGAGCAGTCCGATCAATCCATACAGGGAACCGCCCGCCTGGTCGCCTATCTGGATGGTGGCAGGTACCGGAGATTCACCGGCGTGCCTGCAACCTTCGGCGATGCCGGACAAGGCCAGGTAGTTGTTATCGTGCCCCGCCCGGTCCCGGTACGGGCCGTCCTGCCCGTAGCCGGTGATCGAGCAATAAATCAGTCCGGGATTGACTGCCTTCAAGGCCTCGTAGCCAAGACCCAGCCGATCCATCACACCGGGTCGGAACTGCTCCAGCACCACGTCGTAATCCTTCACCAGTCGCTTTATCAACTCCCGGGCCGGGGCTTGCTTCAGGTCCAGGGAGATTGAGCGCTTTGAGCGATTCAGGTGACGATGAATCACCGATTCGCCCCCCTGGTCCAGCGGCGGGGTAACCCGCGCCAGGTCTATGCGGGTGGGAGATTCCACCCTGAGCACATCGGCCCCCAGGTCTGCCAGGATCATGCTGGCAAACGGACCTGGCAACAGGGTGGTGAAGTCCAGGATTCTCAGTGAACCGAGCGGCCCCATGTTGGCCCTCCTTGCAACGACTAATACGACAGTATCGGGAAGCTAGATCGAGCTGTGGCCTCCATCAACCGGCACCGCGGTGCCGGTCATGAAACTGGCCGCATCGGAGGCGACAAAACATACCACCCTCGCGACCTCCTCGACCCGGGCCATCCGGCCCATGGGGATTCCCTCGCCGGAAAGCGCCCTGCCTTCCTCGGGAGTCTGGCCGCGCCGGATAAAATCCGCATCCATCATGGGTGTATCCGTATCACCGGGACACACGGCGTTAACCCGTATCCCCTGCCGGGCATGATCCAGGGCCATGGCCTTGGTCAACATCACCACCGCGCCCTTGCTGGCACAGTAGGCGGCAGCCTCCGGTGCACCCACCAAGCCCCAGTCCGAGGCGATATTGACGATACTGCCCGAGCCCTGCTCCGCCATGACTCTCAACGCCGCCCGGGAGATGAAAAATGTCCCGTTCACATTGATGTCCATGGTGTCATGCCAGATTTCGTCAGTGGTTTGAATGGTGGATGCCGCCAGGCAAATACCGGCGCTGTTAATGACGACATCGAGCCTGCCCAGCCGGGCCACACAGGCCGCCACCACCTCATCACAAAAGGCCCGCTGCCTGACATCTCCGGCCATGAACTCGGCAACCCCACCGGACTGGCGAATCTGATCCCGCACTGCCGTGCCCCGGGACTCGTCCCGGCCGGTTAGCATCAGGCTTGCGCCATGAGCTGCCAACTCCAGCGCAGTGGCGAGTCCAATACCCGAACTTGCTCCGGTTACCAGTGCAACCTTGCCATGAAATTCCAGAAAGGGTTTGTTCACTGCTGTGCCTCGGTCTTGCCTGTCCGTCTTCGGCAACTCACTGCCGTTCAAGGAATCTTGACGGTCCGGGCCGCCGATAGCAACCGAAGGCCCCGGCTCAGGGCGTCTTCGTTTCAGTGGATACCTGGAATACCTGCTTTGGACTGCGATCGGCGTTAAACAGGCCCCAGTGCTTTTCCATGTCCAGGGGATTATTCGGATCGCCTTTCCATGGCTCGTCAAAGGCTTCGAAGAAAAACACCGTGGTGTTGCTTGATCGAGCCCAGTCGAGCAATTCGCGAAAGTGGCGCTTCTGGTTGGCTTCATTGGCCTGCTCGTCGAAACCCTTACCGGCAGTCGCCCAACCCGCCTCAAGGATGGCGAGGGGTTTGCCAGGCAGCGCCTCCTGGACCTGCCGGATGTTGTCCAGGGAATACGCCATCGCCTGGTCTATCGTCTTGTGCTCCCACAGGGGATAAATATGCACACCGAGAAAATCCACCTCGGCCGCCAGGGCCGCGCCGTTACGGGCCCACCAGACATAGTTATCGGCGACGGTGACCGGCTGTTCTATCGAAGCCTTGACCTGTCGCACATAGCTGATGACCTTGTCCACGGGAACCATATGATCGTTCCAGTCCACCAGCGCTTCGTTACCCACGCTCACGGCGACAACCACGTCGCTGAAACGGTTGGCAAGATCAATGCCCCGCGCTATCTCAGCGACGTTCCTCAAGGTGTTGGCTGCCAGCTTTTCCTCGGGTATCGGCTCGAGCAACCAGGGGCAACCCTCATGATTGCTGAATTCGGCGTCCAGCCACATTCCCAGCAACACCTTCACCGGCAAATCATGCTCGCGAATCAGCTCGAGGGTGGCCAGGGAATTTTCCCCGGAATCATAAAGTCGAATCAGGTGGAAATCATGGGCGACCAGGATTTCCAGATCCTCGAGAATCTCGTCCCTGCCGGGGTTTACGGCTCCGGCGCCCCGGTCCGGATGCTGACCCTCGCGAAAACCCGAATAGGACACCGCCATGACCTGGCCCCCCAGCAAGTCACCGGCCTCCCATTTAGCGGTCCCTTCCGGGGACTCGGAGGAGCAACCGGCGACAGCGACAAGAACAAGCAGGAGTCCACGTAACAGATTCACAATAAGTCCTTCCAAATACGCAATGGCCGCGACCTGGCCTGTCCAGGTGCGAGGGATGGCGAACTCGCCCCTACCCGGCCGTCTCTATGAGTCGAAACTCCGTTGCCAGGGATGCCTCTGAACTGCCACCGATCCAGGCCTGGAATTGGCCGGGCTCTGTAACCATTCGCATGTCGCGTCCGCAAAAAGCCAGTTCGTCGGTGTGCAAGGTGAACTCAACCACGACGGACTGCCCCGGCTCCAGGTGTACCCGACGGAAGCCTTTGAGTTCTTTCACCGGCCGCGTGACGCTAGCCGCCACATCACGCAGGTAAAGTTGCACGACTTCATCCGCGGCGACTTTCCCGGTGTTGCTGAGTCTCGCACTGAGACTGAGAGTATCGCCAAGAGCAATTTCCCGGGCGCTTACTCGAATATCCTCGTACTCGAACCGGGCGTAGGACAGTCCGTAACCGAAGCTGAACAGCGGGGTATATCCTGCATCCAGGTGAAACGCCGTCATGCCGAATGAGGTCTGTGGCGCTCGCCGCTCGATTTCATCGATGTGCACGACACCTCCGGGAAATGGCGGTTTGCCCGTGCTTTTCTGGTTGTAATAGATCGGGATCTGGCCAACCATGCGCGGAAAGGTCACCGGCAACTTTCCAGAGGGTGACTCGATTCCAAACAACAGATCCGCTATCGCCGGGCCGCCCATGGTGCCCGGGTGCCAGGCAAACAATATAGCGTCGACGTCATCAACGATATTCGTCAGGGTCAGCGGTCTGCCCGCCATGATCACGGCAATAACAGGCTTGCCGGTCTTTCGTATTCGATGCACCAACTCGGCCTGGTCACCAGGTAAATTTATATCCGCGCGAGAATGCGCCTCTCCGGACAGGATGGATTCCTCACCCAGTAACAGGATTACCAGGTCCGAATCACCGGCTATCTCCACAGCCTCGTCAAATGCCTGGCTGGCCTTGCTGCGAGAGGTTTCCATCGCAGCCAGGTAACGAAGCTCGACGTCTTTGCCCACCAGGCTTTCTATCGCCTGCAAGGGGGTAATGCTGAGTTCTTCGTCACCGTCAAAAATCCAGGTGCCCAGTTGTTCGTAGGGTTCATCGCCCATGGGTCCGATGATCGCCACCGAACCGAGCTCCTCGGCCGATAGCGGAAGGATGCCGTTGTCATTTTTCAGCATCACCACACTTTGCAGCGCGGCCTTTTTCGCCGTCTCCAATGCCTGCTTGCCGGCAACGCCCTGAATGATTTCAGGACTTGTCTGAGCACGCTCAAATAAACCCAGGCGGAATTTTGCACGCAGGATGTTGGCCACGGCAGAGTCAATATTCTCGACGCTGATTCGACCCTCTTCCACCAGGGTGGCGAGATGATTTCTGTAGGCGTCGCCGGCCATTTCCATATCCACTCCCGCGCTTGCAGCAGCGAACGCGGAGTCCTTGTCATTTTCGGTCAGGCCGTGAACCTTTAACTGGCGAATTGAATCCCAGTCGCTGACAACGAGACCGTCAAAACCCCATTCTTCACGCAATATCTGGCGCAGGAGAAACTCATTCCCGGTGGCCGGCACGCCATTCAAATCACTGAATGAGGTCATCAGCGTCGTCGCGCCGGCCTTGATTGCGGCATCGAATGGGCGCAAGTGAACATTGCGCAGTTCATTCTCCGACATATCGGCAGTGGCATAGTCGCGGCCGCTTTCGGAGGCACCGTAGCCGGCAAAATGCTTTGCGCAGGCGGCAATGGCGCCCGGCCTGGACAAGTCCTCACCCTGGAAGCCCTGGACCATGGCGGCGGCCAATTGACTCGTCAGGAAGGCGTCTTCGCCGAGGGTCTCCGCTATTCGACCCCAGCGTGGGTCACGGGACACATCCATCATGGGCGCAAATGTCCAGTTGACTCCGGCAGATGCGGCTTCGCCGGCAGCGACCCTTGCCCCATCCCGCACCAGTCCGGGGTTCCATGTCGCGGCCTGGCCCAGGGGAATGGGCATGATGGTTTTGAAGCCGTGAATGACATCGCGGCCAACCATAAGGGGGATGCCAAGACGACTTTCCTCAACAGCGATGCGTTGAAGCTCGTTGATTACATCAATATCGACCACGTTGAGAACCGACCCGATCCGCCCGGCTCGAAGGTCGTCAGCCAGATAATCTGGTGCATAACCCTCACTCGCGTTGACCTGGCTCATCTGGCCAATTTTTTCGGCCAGGGTCATCCTGGCAAGCAACGCCTTAATGCGTTCCTCGATCATTGATGGGTCATTGAAAGCATTTGGAGTAGAGGCGTTCATAAATCCCGTACATGGCAAGCCACAAAAAACGGCTAATACACCGACGCTCAAGACAGCAGAGTTGGCACCCGGAAAGTACGTGACCCTGGCATGGCTGTCACTCCCGTCACACACAAGACGAAAGAGCCAAGCCCGTCCAAGAGGAACGTGCAATTTCTGTCTCGATGAAGTCTCGTTATTTTGCAAACGAGATGCCACCCCACAGGAGCAGAATTCCACCTGTGAGGCAACGCTATGAACACCGTATAAATCCTTTTTTATCAGTATTTGACAGCGCTGTCAATTTGATAGACGATAGGCCACTATTCTATTAAATGGGAAACGGGGAATGTCAGCCAGTATGAGCCACGCGACCCATTATAAGACAGCCCCGGAAGACCGGATTCCGATCCATCAGAAACTGATCTATGGACTGGGAGCCTTCGTCAACAACTTGCTCGCCGCAGCCATAGGTGGAATGGTCATTGTTCTGAACCTTGGCCTGGGCATGAATCCCGCTCTGGTGGGCCTGGCAAGTGCCCTGCCCCGTCTGACCGACGCCTTCACCGACCCGTTGATGGGCTACATTTCCGACAATACGAGAACCCGGTGGGGTCGCCGCCGACCGTATATCTTTGTCGGCGCCATCGCGGTGGGAATAGTCTATGCCCTGCTCTGGCAACTCCCTATCGGCAAGAGCGAGACATTCTACTTTTGGTATTTCCTCAGCGGATCACTGATTTTTTACCTGGCGTACACAGTGTTTGCCACGCCGTGGGTCGCACTCGGCTACGAACTCACGCCGGATTATCACGAGCGTACCCGCTTGATGGGCGTTCAGAACTTTACCGGCCAACTGGCCTATGTCGTCGCCCCCTGGTTCCTGTTGATCATGCAACAAGAGGTATGGTTCGACGACATGATCGATGGCGCTGCCGGCTTGGCGATCGTCATCGGCATCGTGGCTGCAGTCATCGGCGTACTTCCGGCGATTTTCCTTCGCGAGCGTTTCAAAGCCGTGGCGATTGCTGAAGCCGAGCAAAAGCTCAAGCAAAGAGAGAGCAACGGCGCCATTATTCTTCGCGGCCTCAAGAACTTTTTCAGCGGTTTCGCAACCACCCTCAAATTCAGTCCATTTTTAAAACTGTGCACAGCAACGTTTCTGGTTTTCAACGGCTTCATGCTGGTCGCCTCGTTTCAGTTTTACGTGATTATCTACTACGTCTTCGCGGGCGATAAGGTTGCGGGCGCCGAGTATGCAGGCTATTCGGGAACCCTGGGAGCCATCTCCACCTTCTGCGTGATTGTGTTTATCGCCTGGCTGGGCACCAAGATCGGCAAACGCCGTACCTTCTATCTGACTACCGGTCTGTCAATGGTTGGGTACGCGCTCAAGTGGGTCTGCTACAACCCCGAAATTCCCTGGCTGCTGTTGCTGCCGGCACCGTTGATGGCTTTCGGCCTGGGCGGCCTGTTCACACTGATGCCATCAATGATGGCCGACGTGGTGGATGCCGACGAATTGAATACCCATGAGCGTCGCGAGGGTATGTACGGCTCCATCTACTGGTGGGTGGTCAAGCTGGGCATGGCTGCCGCCCTGGCCGCAGGCGGGTTCCTGTTGAACGCGACCGGCTTTGACGTTGATCTTGGCGGCGACCAATCCGAACGCACCATCTACCTGATGCGAATATTTGATGCCTTCATTCCTTTTGTTGCATCGGGCATCGCTATTTGGGCGATCGCGACCTTCTCGATCACCGAAGAAAAGGCTCACGAAATTCGACTGCAACTCGAGGCGAGACGCGGAAGTGTTTAACAGACATGCACAGACTCCGAGATACCGTGTCCGGGGGCACGAAGCGGTACTGGAAGACACTTGCAGTCTGGTCAAATAATGTTCAGGGACAAGACTTGAAACCTAACGAGAAAAAAATCAAAGACGTAACCGGTGAATTCCTCGATTTCAACGGTGAACGCTATTACCGCATTCGCAATGTGGACAAGATGGCGCCGTTTTTTATCAGCGTTATCTCAAACGTGGATCACTGGCTCTTTGTATCCTCCACCGGAGGGCTTACCGCGGGTAGAGTCTCACCCGAAACCGCACTGTTCCCCTATGTCACGGTGGACAAGATCCACGAAAGCACCACCCACACCGGCAGCAAAACCATGCTGCGGGTTCACAGCAACGACGGAATGTCTTACTGGGAGCCTTTTGATCGGGAACAAGACGGGCGCTACGAGATAACCCGTAATCTCTACAAGAACACGCTCGGCAACAAGCTGTGTTTCGAAGAAATCAACCACGACCTGCAGCTCATCTTCCGTTACACCTGGATGAGCAGCGACACTTTCGGATTTTCACGGCAATGTGAACTGCATAATTTCGGCACCCGAAAACTGAGCATGGATCTTGTCGACGGGCTTCAGAACATTCTGCCCGCCGGGACGCCGCG
>JBFFTZ010000036.1:0-13582 GCA_041571575.1 Gammaproteobacteria bacterium
ACCGGAATCTCTGATTCCGGGTCAGTCATGATGCCCACATTGGGTGCGCCCCCATCTTGCAGCAAGCGCATTGCCGCCACGACCACACCATGACTGACCGACTGGTCTGCCTTGACCAGTACCGGCGTCGTGGGATCGCGAGACAGCACGGCGGCAGTCCGTTTTACTATCTCTTCGTCAGCCATCGGCTTGTCTTTACCCGACCCGATGTTCAGATAAAGGTTACCGCCGCTGTCCACACTCAGTACCAGCGGTTCGCTTTTCATGAACTTGTCTGCATCAAGCGGAGCTGCCCCTACCTTTGGCAAATCCACCTCAATACCCTGGGTAAGCAATGGCGCCGTAACCATAAAAATGATTAGCAGGACCAGCATGACGTCAATATAGGGGACGACGTTAATCTCCCCCATCAAGCGTCGTTTGTTATATGCCCGTGCCATGGCTAGGCCTCGTCGCCGGCGCGTTGGGTACTGCGCTGCAGAATACTGGAGAACTCTTCCATGAACGTGTCGTAGCGACTTTCCAGGCGGCCCACCTGGTCCGCATAGCGGTTATAGGCAATCACGGCAGGGATAGCGGCAAACAGACCCATGGCCGTGGCAATCAGGGCCTCGGAAATGCCCGGCGCCACCATGGACAGTGTCGCGTACAGCACATTACCCAGGGAATGGAAAGAATTCATGATGCCCCAGACGGTGCCGAACAAACCGACATAGGGACTGGTGGACCCCACCGTGGCCAGCATGGCCAGGTTCATTTCCAGCCTGTCCATCTCCCGGCGTTGGGCGACGCTCATGGCCCGTTGGGCCCCTTGAAGCATCTGGTCGGAACTGAGGCCCTGCTGCTTGCGCAGACGACCGAATTCCCGAAAGCCATGCTCAAAAATTCCCGCCATGCCCATGGAGTCACGAGGTGAGGAGCTGATCCGGCGGTACATATCCGACAAGTCACCGCCAGACCAGAAATTGCGTTCAAACTCGTCTGCTGAACGATTGGATTCGCGAAGCAGTTTGCGCTTCTTGAAAATCACCGCCCATGATGCGAGGGATGCCAGCAAGAGCATCACCATAACGGCCTGCACGATCGGACTGGCTGCGAGAATCAGGCCGATAATAGACATATCAGTGGAAGGCATTAACCAAACTCCTCAAGTATGTTGGACGGAATAGCCTTTGGGCGGCGATGGTCAGCACAAACGCAAGCAGCCTTGAGCGTCCCACTAACCAGTAACTCACCCTGTTCGTCACCACGACGAACTTCCTGTTCAAAAATAAGACTTGTCCGGGTTGTGGACACCACCCGGCAACTAACGTTCAACTCGTCATTAAACTCCGCGGGCTTGTGATACTTAACTTCCGCCGAGACCACCACGAACATCAGGCGCTGCTCTCGCATCAAATTTCGTTGATCCACGCCCAGGTTGCGCAGCCACTCGGTGCGCGCCCTTTCCATAAATTTAAGGTAGTTGGCGTAGTAGACGATTCCACCTGCATCGGTATCCTCGTAGTACACCCTGACCTTGAAATGAAATTCCGCCATCAGCCCTTGTCCCTGTCTTGTTCTTGCTTTCGAGCGCTACCGACCGCCTATCATCTCATCAAACGGCGGTCAGTCCTTCTCGTCTCCAAATAGCGACAGACTCTCGGCGGGAGTGGAGGCGCGCGGAGCCGGCAAACCAAAGTGCAGGTATGCGCCCCGGGTGGCCATCCGGCCCCGGGCGGTACGCATCAAAAATCCCTGTTGGATAAGATAGGGTTCCAGCACGTCCTCAATGGTCCCCCGCTCCTCGCTGATTGCAGCAGCCAGGCTGTCCACGCCCACCGGTCCGCCATCGAATTTCTCAATCAAGGTCAGCAGCAGTTTGCGATCCAGCAGGTCAAAGCCTTCCTTGTCCACTTCCAGCATATCCATTGCCGCGACGGCCACTTCAAGACTTACCCTGCCATCGGCCTTCACCTCGGCAAAGTCCCTGACCCTGCGTAACAATCGGTTGGCGATACGCGGTGTGCCGCGTGCCCGCCTGGCAATTTCGATGGCTCCCTCCGCATCCATTTCAAGCCCAAGAATTGCAGCCGAGCGTTTCACGATGCTGGCCAGTTCTTCGACCAGGTAAAACTCCAGGCGCTGAACGATTCCGAATCGATCACGCAGAGGTGAGGTCAAGAGACCGGCACGCGTCGTCGCACCGACCAGGGTGAATGGCGGCAGATCCAGCTTAATGGAGCGGGCTGCGGGACCCTCACCAATCATGAGATCCAGCTGGAAATCTTCCATGGCCGGGTAAAGAACTTCTTCGACCACCGGACTGAGACGATGAATTTCATCCACGAACAAGACATCATTGGGTTCAAGGTTCGTCAGCAGCGCCGCCAGGTCGCCGGCCCGTTCAAGCACCGGACCAGAGGTATGGCGCAGGTTGACCCCCATTTCATTAGAAATAATATGAGCAAGGGTCGTCTTTCCGAGTCCCGGGGGACCGAAAATCAGGACATGATCAAGCGCCTCCGAGCGATTTCGCGCGGCGCTAATGAAAATTTCCATCTGCTTCTTGACCGCTTCCTGGCCGATATATTCTGTGAGCTGGCGAGGTCTGATTGCCCTGTCAAAGGCTTCGTCCTCACTCCCGCCACCGGCAGAAATCACTCGATCCTGATCTGACATGCTGCTCAATCCTGGTCTGGCCCCATCCTCAACTATCACACATCACAATTGTGGCTGAAACCGGCAATATTGATGACAAATTCTGATAACGTTTTGTCGGCCACTATTTCCTGGCTAAATTCTGTAACACACCGCGGATAATTTCCTCGGTACTGACTACGGACTCGGGTACTTTCTTGAGCATCAGGCTCACCTCAGCCGGCTTGTAACCCAGGGACACCAGCGCGCTGAATGCCTCTCCCCTGGGGTCCGCTGCCCCGCCGCCTGACTGGCTCGGGTTAAATGCCCCTGTGCCAACCGCTCCGTCAATGCGGTCGCGCATCTCGATAATCAAACGCTCTGCGGTCTTCTTGCCGATCCCCGGCACTTTTACCAGCGAGGCGTGATCCTGCTGCTGAACACACAGGACAAATCCTTCCACGCTGATGCCGGATAGAATAGCCAGCGCCATCTTGGCCCCGACGCCAGAGACTTTCAGCAAGCCGCGAAACAGGCTGCGCTCAGCCTCGGTGCCAAAACCATACAGCACGTGAGCATCCTCACGAACCACCAGGTGAGTCAACAGAACCAGCGGATCGCCCACGGCGGGCAAGTCATAGAACGTGGACATGGGAGCTTCCACCTCGTAGCCAACGCCCTGCACGTCTATCACCAGTCCGGGCGGATGCTTGGCAGTAAGTATGCCTTTCAGGTGTCCGATCAACGCCGTCTCCTAGAGGATATTTTCGCCAATTGATATTTGAGGCTGCGATGGTTGGCATGACAAATAGCAATGGCCAGGGCATCGGCCGCATCAGCCTGCAATACGCCTTTTAGCCCCAGCAATGCCTTGACCATGTGCTGCACCTGGGTTTTGTCTGCACCGCCGGCGCCCACCACTGCCAGCTTTACCTGGCGGGCGGCATATTCATGAACCGGCAGTTCCCTTTCGAACGTCGCACATAGGGCGGCGCCCCGCGCCTGCCCCAGTTTCAGGGCACTGTCAGCATTCTTACTGAGAAATACCCTTTCAATGGAAATTTCCTCGGGGGCCTGCTCCGCAAGAACCTGGGTCATGCCTACAAATATTTCCCGCAACCTCTGGGCAAAATCATCACCGGAGGTTCGGATGCAGCCGCTATCCACATAGCTCACACCCTGCGCAGACGTCTCAATCACGCCGTATCCGGTAATCCGGGACCCCGGGTCTATCCCCAGTATTCGAACCTTGGTTGCGGTGTTGATAATGATAGTGCTCGCCTTGTCCGTGTCGGTCCGCTCCTAGCCCAGGAGCGCAAGGATCTCGTCAGGAATTTCCGCGTTGGAATACACGCTCTGCACGTCGTCCAGGTCTTCAAGTACCTCAAGCATCTTCATCATGCTGCCGGCCTGCTGCTCGTTAAGCTCGGTGGACGTAGATGCCCTCTGGGTCACCTCGGCCTCTTCAGCTTCAAAGCCTGCGGCCATCATGGCGTCACGGACCTGCTCAAACTCAGTCGGGTCGGTCAATACATCAATACTGCCATCCGGATAGGTCACCACGTCTTCGGCTCCCGCTTCCAGGGCCGCTTCCATCAACGCATCCTCTTCATGCCCGGCTGGAAAACTGAGCTGACCCACCAGGCTGAACAAATAGCCCACCGAACCGTCTGCGCCCAGGTTCCCGCCGTACTTGGAAAAGGCATGCCGCACTTCGGCAACAGTCCGATTGCGGTTATCGGTCATGCACTCGACCATCACCGCCACCCCACCGGGACCGTAGCCCTCGTAGCGAATTTCCTCGTAGTTATCCCCTTCCAAACCGGCGGCCCGTTTTATCGCCCGCTCGATATTGTCCTTGGGCATACTCTGGGCCTTGGCCTTATCCACTGCCAGGCGCAATCGCGGATTGGATTCAAGTTCCAGGCCACCCACTCGGGCTGCCGTTGTGATTTCTCGAATCAGCTTGGTGAACAGCTTTCCACGCTTCTTATCCTGCGCGCCCTTGCGATGCTGGATATTCGCCCACTTACTATGACCTGCCATTTAATTACCCAATTCTTTCCTGAAATTAAAAGTTCATTCTGAAACCGATATGAAACTGGTCATCAAACACCAGGTTCGGACGGGTTTCATAATTGGCTTTCAGATAGCGATAGCCCAGGTACACATAAGTACTCTTGAGCACGTCATAGCTGACGTATACAGCACCTTCCCGGTAGCCATCCTGGCCAGAGAAAGACAGCACGCCCGGGGCCAGGTACAACTCACCGCCGACTGCAAAGCGGTCCGCATCAGGAATCACCCAGCGACCGAAGGCACCCAGGGCCACCGAGGAACCCTTGCCTGCGCCGACGCTGTTCAAGCCATCGGTAAAGACGGCCTTGGCGCCCAGACCGGCCTCAAGGGGCTGATTGCCCGAACTGGCGAACCCGACCTGAAACAGGCCAACCGCGGCCACATCGCCCCGATCCTGGTTGTGAAGCCAGGAGGCATGAATCTGAAGATTCTCAGCCGGCGCAAAAACACCCGCCACGCGTGCGGCATTATCGTTGAAGCTCAAATCCAACGAATTGGCGAAAACGCTGGATGAAGCTGTTAGCATCAGTCCGGCGAGCAACAAAGCTCTCGACATTTCTATGACTCCCTGTGGAAATATGTTCTGACGACGCAGTCGCCTGTGAATTAGACGTATGATAAGCGATATTGTACAGCCATCCCACAATTGCCAATGTCTGAATTGAATATCCCCAACTCAGCCCCTGAATCCGATACTCAGCTGGAACGGGTAACGGAGATGATTCGGGCCCATTTGGCGGGGCAAATCGCCCCTCACCAGTCGGTCAGGATCGCCCACGCGCAGGCCGTGGACCGGATTCTGGAGGAGCTCAAGTGCGACAAGCAGCTCCGAGCCGGCTCCCTGCTCTTTTTCCTGGTCCAGGCCGGCCTGCTGGAAAAGGAAGCGTTGCGGGAGGGCTTTGACGCCGAAACTGTCAACCTGGTGGCAGGCGTGGAGAAACTCTCGGACTTCGGCCTTCCCGACGGCTGGCAACCCGACAAGCAACTCCCTCCCCGCCAGGCGGAGGCCTTCAGGCAGATGCTGGTCGCCATTGCCAGTGACATCAGGTTGGTGCTGGTTCGCCTTGCCGATCAACTGGTACGCCTCCAGGCCCTGCGCAACTCCCCGTCAGAGGACCCCACCAAGGCGGCCCTGGAAACTCGCGAGATTTTCGCCCCCCTGGCCAACCGCCTGGGTGTCTGGCAGATCAAGTGGCAGCTGGAGGACCTGGCCTTCCGCTTTCTGCAGCCCGAGGTCTACCGGCGACTGGTCAAGGCCTTGCAACAAAGTCGTGCGGAACGAATAGAGTATCTGGATAAATTCCAAAACACCCTCCGTGAGGCCCTTGCCGAGGAAGGCGTGGAAGGTGAGGTAGCCGGTCGCGCAAAGCACTTGTACAGCATCTGGCGAAAAATGCAGAAAAAGCACCTGGAATTCGATGAACTCTTCGACGTGCGCGCGGTGCGTATCCTGGTGGATAACGTGGCTGACTGCTATGCAGCCCTGGGCGCCGTGCACAGCCGGTGGCAATACATCCGTGGGGAATTCGACGATTACATCGCAACCCCGAAAGAAAACGGCTACCGATCACTACACACGGCAGTGATCGGACCGGGCGGTCACGTGGTCGAGGTACAAATCAGGACCCACGACATGCATAACCGTGCCGAACTGGGTGTGGCCGCCCATTGGCGCTACAAGGAAGGTCGTGGACACGACGCTGCCTTCGACCAGAAGATTCAGTGGCTGCGCCAGATCCTCGAGCCTGAGGACAAGGACGAAACCGCCAGCGACCTGATCGACCGGGTGAAATCGGAAATCAACGAGGACCGGGTCTATGTAATCAGCCCCCGGGGTGAAATCATCGATCTGCCGGCCGGCGCCACGCCCCTGGATTTTGCGTACCACGTGCATAGCGAGGTTGGCCATCACTGCCGGGGCGCCAAGGTAAACGGCCGGATGGTATCCCTGACCTACAAGCTGGTTACCGGCGAACAAGTGGAGATCGTCACCGCAAAGAACAGCAGCCCCAGTCGCGATTGGCTGGTACCCCAGTTCGGGTACATTGCCTCTCCCAGAACGCGGGCCAAGGTGCGAAACTGGTTCCGCCGCCAGGACCAGGAACAGAACCGACGCCAGGGCAAGGCCATGCTTGAAAAAGAACTGGGGCGGCTGGGCGTCAAGGGCTTCTCCCTACCCCAGTTGGTCAAAATGCTGAGGGTTGGGACTGTCGAGGAACTCTACGGCAAGATTGGCTCAGGCGATATTTCCATGACCGCGGTGAGCGATGCCGTGCAGCAGCATGAAGGCATCGTAAACGATGAACCAGCAGTCAGTATCAAGCGCAGGCGAAAAACCCAGGCGGGCAACCGCTTCGTCATCGCAGGATTAGGCGACTTGCTCTCTAACACTGCCCGTTGCTGCGGACCTATGCCGCCGGAACCGATATCCGGATACCTGACACAGGGCCGGGGGGTGAGCATCCACCGCAGTAATTGCACAAATCTGATCCGACTGGCTTCAAAGAGCCCCGAACGCATCCTGGAAGTAAAGTGGGAGACGGGGGAAAGTGAGTTCTATCCGGTGAAAATCAGACTGGAGGCCCATGACAGGTCGGGCCTGACACGGGATGTCGCCAACCTTCTAAGCGACGAGAACATCAGCATCAATGCGCTGGAGGTTCGCACCAGCCGGAGCGACAACAGCGCGGTCATGGACCTGATGATTGAGGTCAGGGGACTGGACCAACTCAGCCGTATTCTGAATCGCCTGAGCACCCTTCCCAATGTGATCAACGTCACCCGGACCAAGCACTAGAGCTGACCGCCAATAAAAAAACCCGGTGATCCTCTTGGGAGCACCGGGCTTGACTCATCTGCCCTGAGAACTAGCGGTTGATCGCGTGAATCGCCCGCTTGTCCACAGCCAGTGCAGCCTCGTGAACGGCTTCAGACAGGCTCGGGTGAGCATGGATGGTCAACTGCAAGTCTTCAGCGCTGCCCTGGAATTCCATGGCCACAACCGCCTCGCCAATCAATTCCCCGGCCATGGGGCCAACGATATGCACGCCCAGCAGCTCGTCCGTGTCTTCGGCGGCGATAACCTTCACCAGACCCGCTGCGGCTTCCATGGCCTTGGCCCGTCCGTTTGCAGCGAAGGAGAAGCTGCCAACCTTGTAGGCACGTCCACTTTCCTTCACCTGCTCTTCTGTCTTACCTACCCAGGCAATCTCGGGAGCGGTGTAGATGACCGAAGGAATCACGTCGTAATTCATTTCGGCAACCTTTCCTGCAATCAGATCGGCAACCACCACACCTTCCTCGGAAGCCTTGTGGGCCAGCATGGGACCGCGCACCACATCGCCCACCGCCCATACACCAGCGGCGCCGGTGCGACAGTGCTCGTCAACCACGACCCGGCCACGCTCATCCAATTCAACGCCCGTGTCCTCGCCCAGCAGTTTCTCGGTGTTGGGGCGACGGCCCACGGCCACCACAACCTTGTCCACCTCGACACTCTGGCTGCCCTTGGCATCATCGTAACTAAGGGTCACGGCCTTTTTCAGGACCTTGGCACCGGTCACCTTGGCGCCGGTCAATACAGTCATGCCCTGGCGCTTGAACTGACGCTGGGCATCCTTGGCCACGGCCCGATCGGCCATGAACAGGAAATCATCCATGGCTTCAAGGACGGTTACCTCGGCACCAAGGCGTTTCCACACACTGCCCAATTCCAGACCAATAACACCGCCACCAATTACGCCCAGGCGCTTGGGTACTGAAGTGAAGTCCAGAGCGCCCCAGGAATCCACAACCTTGTCGCCGTCAAAGGGAACCTGCGGCAATTCAATCGGAGTGGAGCCGGTCGCGATAATCACGTTGGCAGCCTCGAGAACGCTCACCTTGCCATCAGCATCGGTGAATTCAACCTTACGCCCGGCAAGCAGCCTGCCGTGGCCCTGCAGCCCGGTGACCTTGTTGGCCTTGAACAGCGCGCCAATACCGCCGGTAAGCTGGCCGACTATGCCGGTCTTGCGCTTCTGCATGGTGTCCAGGTCAAGGGTCAACTTTCCAACACCAATACCGTGGGTGGAGAACTCTTCCTGAGCCCGGTGATACAGCTCGCTGGATTCCAGCAGGGCCTTGGAGGGAATGCACCCGGCATTCAGGCAGGTTCCACCAAAGCTGTGTGAACCGTCACGATTCACCCAGTTGTCGATGCAGGCGCTTTTCAGACCGTTCTGGGCAGCGCGAATTGCTGCTACGTATCCACCGGGACCGCCCCCGATCACGATTACGTCATATGTATCTGCCATGATAATTCCCTTATTGTTAAACGTTGCGGCAGGGCCAGCTTGTCGCCCGCCCGGCCTGCGTTATGTGTCAGTGTGTGCTTACAGTTCCAGCAACAGGCGCGAGGGATCTTCCAACGCTTCCTTGACCGCCACCAGGAACTGGACGGACTCTCGGCCATCAATGATCCGGTGATCGTAGGTCACAGCCAGATACATCATCGGCCGGACTTTGATCTCTCCATCCACAACCATCGGGCGCTCCTGGATTTTGTGCATTCCAAGAATCGCGCTCTGGGGAGGATTAAGAATCGGCGTAGACATCAATGAACCGAATACACCACCATTGGTTAGTGAGAATGTGCCGCCGGTGAGGTCCTCGATGGACAACTTGCCGTCACGGGCGCGCCCCGCCATCACGCCGATGTTCTTCTCAATTTCTGCAAAGCCCATCTGATCGGCATCTCGAAGCACCGGCACAACCAGCCCGCGCTCGGTAGAAACAGCCACACCAATATCGTAGTAATTGTGATAAACGATCTCGTTGTTTTCTACGTAGGCATTTACGACCGGGAACTTGCGCAGCGCTTCGGTGCAGGCCTTAACAAAAAATGACATGAAGCCCAGGCGAACGCCGTGACGTTTTTCGAAAGCTTCCTTATACCTGGCGCGCAGAGCCATAACTTCGGTCAGATCCACCTCGTTGAAGGTGGTAAGCATTGCAGCAGTCTGCTGCGCCTCAACCAGGCGCTCGGCAATTCGTGCACGCATGCGGGTCATGGGTACGCGCTTCTCTGAACGGGAATCTGCAAGACCGCCTCGGAGTTCCTCGATGTCGCCAACGTCATCAGAGGCACCTGTGCTCTCCAGATGAGCAAGCACGTCGCCCTTGGTCAACCTGCCGTCAGGGCCGCTTGCCTTGATCGCGGAAGATTCGAGTTTGTGCTCATCAATCAGCCTGCGGACCGAGGGACTCAACTTGCCCGAACTTTCCTGGGTGGCGCTGGCTGCAGGTGCGGCTGCGGCAACTTCCGCCGGGGCAGCCTCCTCAACCTTCGCCGGAGTAGCCTCTGCGGCTGGCGCTGCCGCTGCGGTAGCGCCCTCGGCGATAACCGCCAACAACTGACCGCTGGTAACTGTAACGCCATCCTCGATAACGATCTTTTCCAAAACGCCCGAGACCGGTGCAGGAACTTCCAGTACAACCTTGTCGGTTTCCAGATCCACCAGATTTTCATCGCGGGACACAGCGTCACCGGGTTTTTTATGCCAGGTTACCAGGGTGGCGTCTGCGACCGATTCCGGTAACTGAGGGACCTTTACTTCGATGCTCATGGTTTCTTCCTGCCAGAGTGCTTGGGTGATTTTTCTTCGACCGAAACGACGGCCGGTTCGATATCAAGTGCTGCTTCGACCAGCGCTTGTTGCTGTTGAACGTGCATGGCGTAAATGCCCGACGCCGGTGCGGCAGCGCCCGCACGGCCTGCGTAGAACAGCTTGTGCCGGGATTTCAACGGTTCTTGAAGGCGGTGTCGAATCTGATACCAGGCGCCCTGGTTTTGGGGCTCTTCCTGACACCACACGATATCCTTGGCCATTCGGTAATGCTCAATGATCTCGGCATACTCGTCGGACGGGAAAGGATAAAGTTGTTCAATTCGAACAATTGCCACGTTGTCAACGCCGTGGGTCTGGCGAGCTTCCAGCAGATCGTAGTAGACCTTGCCGCTGCAGAAAACTACCCGCTGAACTTTTGAGGCACGCAGACTATCCACCTCGGGTATGATGTTCTGAAAACCGCCAGTGATCAGGTCTGTCTGGGTGGAAACACTCATGCGATGACGCAACAGGCTCTTTGGCGTCATAACGATCAGGGGCTTGCGTACCCGTCGCAACATCTGCCTTCTGAGCATGTGGAACATCTGGGCAGGAGTCGACGGCACACACACCTGCATATTGTGCTCGGCACACAACTGCAGGAAACGCTCCAGCCTGGCTGATGAATGTTCCGGACCCTGGCCTTCGTAACCGTGGGGCAGGAACAAGGTCAGTCCGGACAGTCGACCCCACTTGGCCTCCCCCGAACTGATGAACTGGTCGATCAGCACCTGGGCGCCGTTGACGAAATCGCCAAACTGACCTTCCCAGATTACCAACTGGCTAGGATTGGTTGTGCTGTAGCCGTACTCGAAACCCAACACTGCTTCTTCCGACAACAGCGAATCGTGTACTGAAAAATTGGGCTGACCTTCGCAAATATGCTCCAGCGGAATGTAGGTGGAGTTATCTACCTGGTTGTGCCACACGGCATGACGATGGAAGAAGGTGCCGCGCCCACTGTCCTGGCCGGTAATGCGGATTCCGTAGCCGTCCTCGAGCAATGAGGCATAAGCCAGGGACTCGGCAAAACCCCAGTCCATGGGCAACTCGCCACTGGCCATCTTCACCCGGTCGCCAACGATACGCTGCACGCGAGGGTGAAGTTTCAACCCCTGGGGAACAGTAACCAGGGGTTTGGCAAGACGCTGCAATCGTTTCAGCGGAATACTGGAATCCACCTCGTCCAATAAGTCACCGTCATATTCAGACCAGTCAACCGTGTACTCGTTGCCAATCATGCCCAGGGAAACATGGGACACGGATTCCCCGGTATCAAGTCGATCACGGTACTGCTCTACCAGGTTGGCCGCATCTTGTTCACTGAGCACTTGCTCGGCGGCCAGGCGCTCGGCATACAACTGCCGGGTCGTCTTGTGCTTGCGAATAGCCTTGTACATCACCGGCTGGGTTGCGGCGGGCTCATCCGCCTCATTGTGACCGTGGCGGCGGTAACAAATAAGATCGATGACCACGTCCTTGTGATAAGTACTTCGGTAATCCAGGGCAAGGCGGGTAACAAACAGCACGGCCTCGGGATCATCCGCGTTCACGTGGAAGATCGGTGCCTCAATCATCTTGGCAACGTCCGAACTGTACGGAGTGGACCTGGCATCCTCCGGGTTGCTGATGGTGAAACCAATCTGGTTGTTCACGATGATGTGAACCGTGCCGCCTGTCTTGAATCCGCGTGCCTGGGACAGTTGAAATGTCTCCATGATCACACCCTGGCCGGCAAATGCCGCATCACCGTGCACCAACACCGGCAATACGCTGTCGCCCACCTGGTCGCCACGACGTTCGAGGCGGGCCCGGACAGAACCCTCTACTACGGGATTTACAATTTCAAGATGAGAAGGGTTGAAGGCCAGCGCCACATGCACATTGCCACCGTCGGTCTTGATGTCGGTAGAGAAACCCATGTGATATTTCACATCGCCGGAACCGCGGTGAACACTGGGATCCCACTTGCCTTCAAACTCGGAGAACAAGTCATCGGGGGCCTTGCCCACCACGTTCACCAGCACGTTGATACGACCACGGTGGGCCATACCAATAACCACTTCTTCCAGACCCTGGCGACCACCTTGCTGGATCAGGTCATTGATCATGGGAATCATGGCTTCGCCGCCTTCCAGCGAGAAACGCTTCTGCCCGACGTAGCGGGTGTGCAGGTAGCGCTCGATACCCTCGGCCCCGGTCAGTGAGCCCAGCAGGTCCACCTTCTCTTCCCGAGTAAGGCGATAATGAGGCAGCGGTGACTCGAAACGATCCTGCAACCAGTGCCGTTCACGGGCACGGGACACATGTGCGAAATCCGCACCAATCTTCGATGAATAGGTTTTCTTCAGAAGTTCCAGCAAGTCCCGCAATGGCATCCGGGTGGTTCCGCCGAAACCACCGGTGTGGAACTCGGTGTTCATGTCCGACTCACCCAGCCCGAAATACTCCAGGGTGAGCACAGAGGGCACTCGGCGTTGCCAAAGACCAAGCGGATCCAGATCGGCGATCTGGTGACCACGCTGGCGGTACACCTGTATCAGCCTGGCGACGGCAGCCTGCTTTGCGTCAGCGGCCGAGACCAGTCCCTGGCCCGGGCGACGCTCCGCTGCCTGGGTTGCAAGACGTTTCTCGATTGGGCCCCGCCGAACCTCGGTCTGGGAATCACCGGCGAGTTTGTTGAAATAGTTTCGCCAGGCTTCGCTTACGCTATTTGGATCACGCAGGTACTCCTCGTAGCAATGCTCTACGAAGGGTGCGTTGCCACCAAACAGCGGCGTGGAATCGTAGCGGTCTTTTAGTGAACTACTCATAGGTGATTACTTGCCCATTAAGACGCGTTCTAAAAGGTCAGAAGTGTAACCCATGACCCCTGCAGTGCAAGCACTAAGTAGCGGAAAATTCTGGGATTTGGCCATTTTATGCCCTAAATCGGACTCAGGTCTATTTCTTCTTATATTTTTTATTGAAATTACTGTTTTTTTGTACAGTTTAATACTGTGTTTTTATACACTCTTGGCTAAGCTAGGATGAAATTTTCCGCAAGATGGGGAAATACATCATTTCAACGATGGCAGTTCGTGCCTGAAGGAGTGGAAAAACACTCTGTCTGAGAGGGTGATTTGGACGGACTTGTTGAGGCTTGAGCCTGATTAGCCTACCCCATTCATTGATTTCACCATCCAAGCCCCATAGGGTTAGGCAATTGCGGTTCAACCCTAATTACCCCTAATCCT